>NZ_JBWLUZ010000023.1:0-90395 GCF_057784325.1 Mesorhizobium sp. CNPSo 4689 | reverse complement strand
TGCTCAACAGACGCGACAACCCGGGTGCGAAGATCCATCGAGTAAGGCTTGCCCATCCGTGCCGGCCTCCTTGTCCAGCCAGCACGTTGAATCAGATTTCCAAGCCTTAGGGAATCCCAGCCGATTCAGCCTCAATTCATTCCGCTCTAATGATTCCGGCGCTTTATACAGCTGATGCCGTTTCGCACGAACATCGCCCTGATGTACGATCGTGAGCGCGCCGGGCGGGAAGTCATCGCGAGCGCCGGTATTGTCGACCCAGCCAGACGGCAAAGCCATCGCCGGCGGGGCGGAACGCGGCCACGATGCCGCCAAAAAGACGCTCGGGCGTAAGCGTCAAATCGGGGCTGTATCTCGCTATGTGGCGACAGCATGACGCGGACTTTGCTGAACGTAGCCGCGAGGTGTGGACCAAGTGCGCTACCGCATACATGCGCATCCCGCCCTGATGGCGTGGATTGCCGCCAGCGTTTCGTTCGTACGATCCGGGTTCACTGCTTCAGGCCAAGCCGACAATTTCACTGCCGCAAAATCGGCTTCCGGGTTGATATAGATGAATTGGCCAAAAGCCCCGCGGCACGTATAGGCACGCCGGTCCGGGTCCTCAATCCAGAACTGGTTGTGGTAACCACCGGTCGGTAGGATGGTCGGCACTGATGATGTTGAAGACGAGAAAGATCGCGGCTCGCCCAAGGATAGGTCGCGATTACCGCTTCGCGTCTCCTCGATCCATTCCGATGGAATGATCTGCTTCCCGTTTAGCGCTCCGCCCCGCAGGAGCAGCAACGCGAACCGGGCATAGTCACGAAGCGTCGCATTGAAGCAACCACTCGCCACGGCAAAACCGCCATGGTCGACAGTCATATAGGCGTCTTCCTCCGCGCCCATTGGCGCCCAAAGTTCGGTGCTGATGAGCTCCGCCAGCAGCTTCCCGCTTGCACGCTGCATGATGAAGCCCAGCACGTTGGTCTCGGTCGACCGGTAGTCGAACAGTGCGCCATGCGGACGCTGCTGCTCGGTAAGTCTCAAGATGAACTGCCACATAGTTTGAGGGTCGTCGGCAGTTTCCAGTGGCTTTAATCCCGCAGCTCTCTGCATCATGTACGCGTGGGTACCAGGCTGTGTGTAGGGTCCAGTAACCGTTACACCGGTGGTCATGTCGAGCACGTGCTGAACTGTGGCGCCGCGATAGGCGGTCGCTTCAAGTTCCGGCAGATAGCGCGTCACCGGGCTGCCTGTGTCGATGAGTCCCTTGTGGACAAGTATGCCGCACAGCGTCGCCGTAATCGACTTCGATACTGACATGGCGTGGTGCTGACAGTGCGGCTCCAGGCCGTTCATGTATCTTTCGGCTATAACCTGGCCGTGGTGCAGAACAAGAAATCCGTCGGTAAAGCTGCCGTCCAGAAACTCGCGGATGGTGGAATGCCGTCCGGCAACCTCAAACTCGATGCCGTCGATGTCGCTGATCCGCTCCGGAAGCTGCAGGACAGGTCCTCGGCCGCGCCAGATTGATGCGCTCGGCGCAAACTCGCGAGCATGCTGAAACGTCCAGCGGTTGTACGGAGCGAAATCCCACTCCATTCGCGGGATCATCGGCCCGCCCGGCTTCGTCGGATCGGGCTGCCAGCACTCGAGGCTAGAGTTGTTCATGATTTCTCCTCTATTGGTACCAAGTACGAAAAAACCTCTGGGGCCGTCCTACAAATCTGGTCGAGGTGGAGACAGCGCGCTAATCAACACGTGTTGTTCTCTAGGTCGCAGACTCGTGATCTGAGCCTCTGCTCAGCTCACAACGCGCCGCGGAGATCCCGCTGACGAAGTAGTGTACGGTCGGGGAGGTATGCCGATCGTTGAGACAGCCTCAGCCTACGGGCGGCCCGCCTCGGCGAAGCTCGGTGAAATTGATTAGGAATTAGTTCTGTTCTGGACAAGACGTATCGTACCCATCAGCAGGATTGAGATGACGACGACGATGGTCGAGACAGCCGCAATGACTGGGGTGAGATTTAAGTTGATGTCCTCGAACAGCTTTCTGGTGATCGTCTTCCCTCCGATCCCAGAGATGAAGAAGGCGACAGTCGCTTCATCGAAGGAGGAGATAAAAGCGAAGACTGCGCCAGTGATCACGCCGGGGGCGATTTGCGGCAGGACGATTTCGAAGAAGGTGCGGCCGCGTCCGGCCCCGCAGCTGAGGGCCGCCATCTCGAGAATGGGGTCGAAGCGCTGGAGCGCAGCGGAAACGGAAATGATCACATAGGGAACCGTCAGCATGGTATGAGCGAGCAGAAAGCCGAAGAAGTTCCCCGTCAAGCCAAGCGGCGCAAAGAACAGATAGAGTCCGATCGCCATTATGATGGAAGGAATGATCAGGGGACCGAGCGCCAAAGCGAGAATAAATGATTTCCCCGGCAGATCCCCTCGGATCAAGCCAATTGCGGCGAGGGTCCCAACCAGCGTCGCTGAAATGGTAGTGAAGAATGCGATGCGCAGGCTGAACAGAGTCGCAGCCATCCAGTCAGGGTCACTGAAATACTCGACGTACCAGTGCAGAGTCAGCCCAGAGGGCGGAAACTCAATATAGGGAGCACTGCCGAATGAGATTGGTATGACGATCAGCGTGGGCAGAATCAGGAAGAACAGAATGAGCGCAACAACGAGGCCAGCGGCGACCTTGCCGAGGGCGAGAGGGCGAAATGGGCGTGCCTGGCTCAAAGCGATAGTCTCAGACATTGCCGAATCCTCCGGAGTTGGCCAAGACCCTGCGGAACAGGAAAGTAAGGACTAATGTAACCGTAAGAAGAAGCATCGCCAGCGCGCCCGCGAAAGGCCAGTTGAGCAGGAGCGTCGTCTGCTGTCCGATCAACGTCGACATCATTAGCGTTTCGGGCCCACCCACAAGGGCCGGCGTGACGTAGAAACCGAGCGCCAGGATGAAAGTCATCAATGTGCCTGCGAAAACACCGGGCAGACTAAGTGGCAAGGTGACTTTCAGAAACGTTGTGAACACTCCGGCGCCAAGATTTGCTGCGGCCTGCGGCAGTTCCTTTGGAATGGTGCGTAGTGAGCTGTAGATAGGTAGGATCATGATAGGTATCAGCACATGTGTCATGGCGAGCAAGACAGTGCCTTCGGTATAGATGAGCTTGAGCGGTTGATCGAGGACCCCGGTTCCGATGAGGATGTCGTTGATGATGCCCTTACGCTGCAACAGAATGATCCAGGCGTAGGACCGCACAAGAACTGAGGTCCATAGTGGAATCAGGACGCAGCCTGCGATCCAGAACGCGAGCCTGCCTCCGGCCCGCGCCATCGCGTAGGCAACTGGATATCCGAGCACGAAAGCTCCAACCGTTGTCACGAATCCAATCCAGAGCGTACGCAGCAGAACCTTCAAATATAGCGGTTCGGCGAATATGCGGACATAGTTGTCGAGAGTGAAGCCAGGGTCGAACAGGCTGCTGACCAGCATGCGGCCAACCGGGTATAGAAAGGTAAAGAACAAGAGCAGAAGCAGCGGTAGAACAAGTATAGCTGACAAAACCAGGGGATATCGGCCACCGGTCCCGGTGACCTTGAAGAGCCGCGCAAAACGCAGCGCTGGGGCGAGATTAACGCGAGACTCGTCGACACTGCTCATTGGCTGTCGCCCTTGCCTGAAAAAAGGTGAATGGAATTTGCCTGAAACAGGATATCGACCGCATCACCGCGCGCGAATGTCGACAGGTCTCGGGCTGCCGATGCGTGGATATGCAGCGGTGGGCCGCTGCGTCCAACGATGTTGACCAGAAGAATCTGGTGCGTCCCAAGATAAATCGAGGTGTCCACGGTGCCGGGAACAGCATCCGGGCCGCCGGTGCCGCGTGCGGTTAGAGAGATGTTCTCCGGCCGGATCGCGGCCCGCAGCGACAGTCCAGGAGAAAGCTCAAAGGCATGTCCGTTGAGTGGTCGCGTAACACTGAGAGTTGAGGCGTCGGTGACCCGGATCTGGTGGCCTGCCTTCTCGGATCCTAGATATTCGACCGGTAGGAAATTCATCTTGCCGATGAAATCTGCCACAAACGGAGAGACGGGCTCGCTATAAAGGCTGGCGGGGCTGCCTATCTGGGCAATCTGGCCGCTGTCCATGACCGCGATGCGGTCCGACATGGTTAACGCTTCCTCCTGGTCGTGGGTCACATAGATGACAGTGACCCCAAGACGCTGCTGAAGCGCCTTGATCTCGATCTGCAACTGTTCGCGGAGTTTTTTGTCGAGCGCGCCGAGGGGTTCGTCCATCAGAAGCACTGGGGGCTCGAACACTAGCGCCCGCGCAAGGGCAACCCGCTGCTGCTGCCCCCCCGACAACTGAGATGGCATCCGACTGCCATAGGCGTCGAGTTGGACCATGGCGAGCGCCTCGCTCACGCGCCGCTTGATCTGCGCGCGATCCATTTTTCGCATACGAAGGGGGAACGCCACATTGTCGTTCACCGACATGTGGGGGAACAGGGCATATTTCTGAAAGACCATGCCCACGTTGCGCTTATTGGGAGCAACATGCGTGATATCGGTCGCACCGATCTCGATGAGCCCCGTAGTCGGCAACTCAAAGCCCGCGATCATCATCAAGAGGGTCGTTTTGCCGGAACCCGAGGGCCCGAGGAGCGAGAGGAACTCTCCGGGCTTCACGTCGACCGAGACATCCTCTACTGCCGTGACCGATCCGTAGCGTTTCGCAAGCCGGCGGACCGTGACACTTTCACCCTTCATTACGTTCTCCGCATATGTTTGAGCTCAGTGCGAATAGAGCCGGTACGTGCAAAATTCACGCCAGCCCCGATCGAACAGTCTCTGCCACTTCTATTCCGCCATGTTATGCAATGATAATCCCGGCAAAAACCCGGTGTAGTTATGATTTGACCCTATTCGTTATGATCGCAGGACGTCTTCCGTTGCCGACCTCCACTTTGAAGTTGTCAAGGAGGGCTTCCATTTTAGCCACGTGATCGCGGGAGAGCCGGATGCGATTTCGGTATGCAACGGCAGCGACCGGCGCAGCAAGATACACGGGCAAGGTTGCGGGTTCGATCCGCGCCTCAAGCCAAGTCGGGTAGGGGGCGAAAAACGTTCTGATCCTTTAAGTGCTCACCAGTCGTGTTGGCGAGAATATCTCCTGCTGGCAACACTACTTGGTTTCTGCCAGCCGCTGTGCCTCAGTAACACAGGGCTGCTCCATACCACCATCCTAACCCTAAGAGATAAGCCGTCAACTTGAGCTAATTCCGATCGAACGGTTGAGCGTTTCGACTGCGCCGCGCCATCTTAGACGCGCCTTCCGATAACGTGTTCGTCCACAAGCCGGTCGTGCCGGTTGTCGTGCGGCCAGTCGGAAATTCCAAGATCGGTCTGGCCAGATCACCATCGTCCTGTGGACGATGGTGATCAGAAAGAGCGGCCCCGATCATAAATCTTTGGGCCTCGGAATAACTCTGGTCGCTCGCAAGCCGGCAGCATTTCCGAATAGATAGGCGTCGAGAGCTTGGTTCTGCGATGCAATTCACGTCCGCAAGCCAATTGACACCTGTAGAGCTGGCAGAACCCTATAGAGCGAGCAGATCGCATCGGGCGCTGCCCCGCAATGAACTATAGATCAACTCTGGGCGAGTAAATGAATAATGGATAAGGTCTATAGCGAGGCGGGTTCGGCGCTGAACGGTCTGTTGTTTGATGGGATGTTGATTGCTGCGGGCGGGTTCGGCCTCTGCGGTATACCGGAGTTGCTGATCGATGCGATCCGGGAGGCGGGCACGAAAGACCTGACGGTCGCATCCAACAATTGTGGTGTCGACGACTTTGGGCTCGGCGTGCTCCTGAAGACGAGGCAGGTCAAGAAGATGATCTCCTCCTATGTCGGTGAGAACGCCGAGTTCATGCGGCAGTATCTGAGCGGTGATCTGGAGCTCGAGTTCAACCCACAAGGGACGCTCGCGGAGCGCATGCGTGCCGGCGGTGCCGGCATCGCCGGCTTTTACACCAAGACCGGCGTGGGCACCGTCGTGGCAGAGGGCAAGGAGCACAAGGTCTTCGGTGGGGAAATCTACGTCCTCGAAACAGGCATCGTCGCCGATCTGTCGATCGTCAAGGCCTGGAAGGCGGATCCATCAGGCAATCTCGTCTTCCGCAAGACGGCGCGCAACTTCAATCCGCCGGCCGCCACCTGCGGCAAAATCTGCGTGGCCGAAGTCGAGGAGATCGTGCCCGTCGGCAGCCTCGATCCCGATCAGGTCCACCTGCCGGGGATCTACGTGCATCGCCTGATCCAGGGCGAGCACGAGAAGCGCATCGAACAGCGCACCACGCGCGCGGCGGCTTGAGGGAGGGAGATAACATGGCCTGGGATCGCAACCAGATGGCGGCGCGGGCCGCGCGAGAGCTTGAAGACGGCACCTACGTCAATCTCGGCATCGGCATTCCAACGCTGGTCGCCAACTATATTCCCCCTGGCGTGCATGTGACGCTGCAGTCTGAGAACGGCCTGCTCGGCATTGGTCCATTCCCGTCAGAGGAAGAGATCGACGCCGACCTCATCAATGCCGGCAAGCAGACGGTGACGGCTCTGCCGCATTCGGCCTTCTTCGACTCGGCCCAGAGCTTTGCCATGATCCGCGGCGGCAAGATCGCCATGGCGATTCTGGGCGCCATGGAAGTGGCGGAGAACGGCGATCTCGCCAACTGGATGATCCCGGGCAAGCTGGTCAAGGGCATGGGCGGCGCCATGGACCTTGTCGCCGGCGTGAAGCGGGTGGTGGTCGTCATGGATCACACCAACAAAGCCCGGGAGTCGAAGGTGCTGAAGAGATGCACGCTCCCGCTCACCGGCCAAGGCGTCGTCGATCGCATCATCACCAATCTTGGCGTCCTCGACATGGTCGAGGGGGGGCTGAAGGTCGTGGACTGCGCCGACGGCGTCGCTGAAGATGAACTCCGCCGCGCAACCGAAGCAACGATCGTCAACTAAGGCGGGTCCCGAAGGAGCCCAGTTCCAAAATATGGGAGCCATTATGAGCAGAACATCCATCGTCGTCGCTAGCGCAGCCCGCACAGCGGTCGGCTCCTTCAACGGCAGCTTCGCCGCCACGCCGGCGCATGAGCTCGGCGCCGTGGTCATCAGGGAATTGCTCGCGCGCTCCGGCGTCGAGGCCGCGGAAGTCGACGAGGTCATCCTCGGCCAGGTGATGACCGCCGCACAGGGGCAGAACCCGGCCCGTCAGGCCTCGATCAATGCCGGCCTGCCCAAGGAGACCACCGCCTGGGGCCTCAACCAGGTTTGCGGCTCGGGCCTCAGGGCAATTGCGCTCGGCATGCAGCAGATCGCCACCGGCGATGCCAAGGTGATCATCGCCGGCGGCCAGGAATCGATGTCGCTGTCGCCGCACGCGCAGCACCTGCGCGCCGGCGTCAAGATGGGCGACTACAAGATGATCGACACCATGATCAAGGACGGCCTGTGGGATGCCTTCAACGGCTACCACATGGGCAACACCGCCGAGAACGTCGCCCGCCAGTTCCAGATCACCCGCGACGACCAGGACGAGTTCGCGCTCGCCTCGCAGAACAAGGCCGAAGCCGCGCAGAAGGCCGGCAGGTTCAAGGACGAGATCGTCGCCGTCACCATCAAGGGCAGGAAGGGCGATACCATCGTCGACCAGGACGAATATATCCGTCACGGCGCGACGCTGGATGCCATGACCAAGCTGAAACCGGCTTTCGACAAGGACGGCACGGTCACCGCAGCCAACGCTTCCGGCATCAATGACGGCGCCGCCGGCGCGCTACTGATGACCGAGGCCGAGGCTGCCCGGCGCGGCATCACCCCGTTGGTCCGCATCGCCTCCTGGGCGACCGCCGGCGTCGACCCGGCGATCATGGGCACCGGCCCGATCCCGGCCTCGAAAAGGGCGCTGGAGAAGGCCGGCTGGTCGGTCAAGGACCTCGACCTCGTCGAGGCCAACGAAGCCTTCGCAGCGCAGGCCTGCGCGGTCAACAAGGGCATGGGCTGGGATCCCTCGATCGTCAACGTCAATGGCGGCGCCATCGCCATCGGCCATCCGATCGGCGCCTCCGGCGCCCGCGTCTTCAACACACTGGTATTCGAGATGCGCCGTCGCGGCGCCAAGAAGGGCCTGGCCACGCTCTGCATCGGCGGCGGCATGGGCGTCGCCATGTGCGTGGAAGCGATGTGAGGCGAGGACGGTGTGATGACCGCCGGAGAATTCCGCCTCTGCGATGTTTCGCTTGATCGATCTTTCAGCGGTCAAGATGCCCGGATAGATCGTGAGCACGACCTTGCGATTGGTGCTGTGCTGGAATGCAATACGTTCATTCCTGCAGGGCACAGCGGCGGTCCTTATCGTCTTAAGCTCGAAGTGGCGGACGAACGCCTGGCTCTCCATATCGCCGACGAAAACGGCGCCCATGTCGCAAGTCATCATCTCTCGCTTAGTCCCTTCCGCCGGCTGTTTAGGGACTACACGCGTATTTGCGAGAACTACTACGACGCCGTCCGCCGCCCTGGTCCAGAACGGTTGGAGGCGATCGATATGGGCCGGCGCGGCATCCACAATGAGGCCTCCGAGCTTCTGAAAGAGCACCTCTCAGCGAAAGTAAGCGTCGACAAAGACACCGCTAGGCGGCTGTTCACGCTGATCTACGCTTTGCTCGCGCAAAATGAAACCCGTCGGGGTCTGTTGAGCTGAAGCTGATGCTCGAAGCACGCCACGATCAAGGAGTGCCGAGAACCAATGGGTTCACACGCCCACTGCTTCGTAATTGTGGATACGCATCAAGAGGGTGGAGGGCCGAGAGCTCAACCGCCAACCCACGAACAAGAAGGGAGACGTTTCGTTGGCTGTAGCATCAGAACTCCAGATTAAAATCGGGGAAGAAAATCCTCGACGGTCGCCGCGATATGAGCATCACCAGTCGAACTGCGGCAGCAAACACATGAGCGCGAGCATGCAGGATAGTTCTGCTGGTTTTTTGGAGAGCGTCGACCAGAACTTCCGTCACGCCATGACGTTCCTAAATCTGCCGGAGGGATTGGCGGAGCGGATCATCCAGTGCAACTCGACCTACACGGTGCGCTTCGGTGTCAGGCTGCGCGGTCGCATGTACAGCTTCATCGGCTGGCGATCGGTCCACAGCGAACACTGCGAGCCGGTGAAGGGCGGCATCCGCTATGCGCCCAATGCCGATGCCGAGGAGGTGGAGGCTCTTGCCGCGCTGATGACGCTCAAATGCTCGCTGGTCGACGTGCCGTTCGGCGGCTCGAAGGGCGCGCTCAAGATCGACCCGCACGAGTGGACACCGCAGGAACTCGAGCGCATCACCCGCCGCTTCACCCAGGAATTGAACAAGCGGGGCCTGATCGGCCCTGGCCTCAACGTTCCGGCACCCGACATCGGCACCGGTGAGCGGGAAATGGCCTGGATGGTGGACGAGTTCCGGCGCGCCAATCCGACCGATGTCGTCAACGCGCGTGCCTGCGTCACCGGCAAACCGCTGTCGAAGGGCGGTATCGCCGGCCGCACGGAGGCCACAGGCCGCGGCGTGCAGTTCGCCATCCAGAGCTTCCTCAGGGATCCGCGAACCATAGGACTGAAAGGCCGGCGCGATCTCAAGGATGCATCCGTCATCGTTCAGGGCTTCGGCAATGTCGGCTATCACGCGGCCAAGTTCCTGTCCGAAGGCGATGGTGCTCGCGTGACCGTCGTGGCTGAACGGGACGGCTATGTCTCCAACCCGGAAGGCCTGGCGATCGAGACGCTCAAGCAGCATCATATCCGGACCGGCAGCATCCTTGGGTTCGATGGAGGCAAGTCGCTTGCCGGCGAGATGACCGGCATCGAACAGCCATGCGACGTCCTCATTCCAGCGGCAATGGAGAATGCGATCCATTCTGGAAATGCGGAGCGCATCAAAGCCCATCTCGTTGTGGAAGCTGCAAACGGCCCGGTCACGTTCGAGGCGGACAAGATCCTCCGTTCGCGCGGCGTGACGATCCTTCCCGATCTCTATGTCAATGCCGGCGGCGTGGTGGTCAGCTATTTCGAATGGGTGAAGAACCTGACGCACATTCCATTCGGCCTGATGGAAAGGCGCCGACGGGAGCGCCGCAACCAAACCATTGCCGGAGCACTCGAACGCATGACCGGCAAGGAATTCCCCGCCGATATCCGCGACGAGTTCCTCGAAGGCGGCGCGGAAATCGATCTGGTTCGTTCCGGACTGGAAGACGTCATGCGTAGCACCTGGGGACGCATCGCCGATCTGATCGAAGAGCAACCGGATCTGGGTGACTACCGGACAGCCGCCTATGTGGCGTCCATTCGGCAAGTTGCGGACGCCTACGAGGCGATCGGCATCTGAGCCCTGGGCTGAGACATGCAATCCGCGCAGCAACGGAACGGCAGAACTTATGGAGCGATCGGAATAGGTCGACAGTTCGATACAGAAGCACAGCCTGCCGCTGCTGTCCGGTCTCCCATTGAGGCACATTTGAGGGATAGACCTCCCCAATACGGGTCCGTTCTTTATTAACAACGTCTGGCTTCTCTCTGAATACCACAGGTAGAACAGGTGCATTTTTAATCGGGTGCTGGGGGCGACATGACAAAGAGCAGATCTTTTTCAATTTACCTTCTCAAGGAGGGCTACAGCGCAGCCAATGCGCTGCGCGTGGATCACGTCCTCGATGACGATATCGGCGCCCAGGGCCTGCCAAAGGGCGCAACGCTGTTTGTGCTCGACAGCGAACCGCGGCCGCCCTGGTGGAGGTCTTATTTTGGCATTGAAAAAAACCTGACTCAGGTGAACAAGGGCGCCCTTGTTTTCCTGCCGGTCGGTGAGCGATGTTTTGCGCTGTCTTTCGGTCATGTTGCCCATAGCCTGGTCGACTCCAGCTATGAGTATGATTTCGGCCTGCGGGTGACACTGAACAGTCTCGACCCACATAAGCTCAAGAGCACCGACACCCTCGACCCCGGCGCAACCAAGCGCCGGAGGACCCAGCTTCCCATAGAGTCCGAGCTGACGCTGTTCGATTTCGACCGCGACAGCACGATCCTGCGCAGTCTGACCGGCAAGGTCCGTGACGAGCACAAGGAATTATTCAGGCACGCTACAGGCAGCAGCAATTTGCGCATCAGCACCGATGTTGAGTCCAATGGCTTGGTGCAGCTGTGCGAGCAATTGCTGGCCCTTTACCAGAGCGAGCAATACAAGACGGCGTTCCCTGAAATTCAAAATATCGTGCCGGTCAGCGACCCGGCGCGGATCGAGGCGCTGAACGGGCGACTCCTCGAAGCTTTCCGGGGGCGCAATCCCGACCTCAACATCACGGTCCCGGAGATCATCAACTACAGTGACAATCTCTACGTTACCTTTTCCGGTGCAGGGCGCGGCCTCGTTTATGACGATGTCTATATCGGCCGGTACTATGATTATCTTGATGAGCATGAAACCGATCTGTCTGCCATGGGAATCGAGGATCTGCGCCGCCACGCGTTGGTCCTGACCGACGAGGACGGTAACGCCCGCAACCGCTACAGCATTTTCAAGAGCCTCGTCTTCGACACGACGATGGAAGGCGCGCAGGGCGAAACCTTCCACCTTTCTGAGGGCCACTGGTATCGCATAGACGACGATTATATCGCACGCGTTGTCGCCTATCTCGACCCGCTATGCGTGGACAGCGACCTACCGCCTTACGATCATCCGAGCGAAGTCGAATACAATGAAGCCGCTGCTGCCGGCAGTCCTGCCATTGCTTGTCTCGACAGGAAGAATATTAGCCCCGACGGGCAAAGCGCGGTGGAACCGTGTGATCTGTTGGCAGTTCGCGACGGCGTTGCCGCTTTCTACCATGTGAAGGTCTCGACCCTTTCGGCGCAGTTGAGCCATCTATTCAACCAGGGCGTAAACGCCATCGAATTAATGCGGTTGGAGCCGCAGGCGGTCGATAGGCTGGAAGCGCTTGTCCGGGAGGCGCTTCCCGGCGCCGAGGCGGACTCCCTGATAGGGTTGGTTCGGGACCGGAATTACCGCATCGTATTCGGCATTGTGACGCGCAAAGACCCGGCGGCGGGGTCGCTGAACCTACCCTTGTTCTCCCGTATCAGCCTTATGCGCAGCATGAAGGCGCTGCGGCTTATGGATGTTCAGGGGAACGTGATCTTTATCGCAGACCAGCTTGCCGCCGCGGAAGGTCGAAAGAAGAAGCGGAAGAAGAAGGAAGCCGCCGCCGAGGCGCAGCCGGTCGAGGGCGAGGCCGCAGGATAGCCCGTACAGATAGACATCGAGTGTCTTCTCTCCTTGCCGGCGAGCTGCCGTCTCAGCGCAGCCGGAGTGCTGCGGGCCATGGCAAGTACGCACCGCCTATCGGCAGCTCGATCGCCACCATGTGGTCGGGCGACTGCACCAGATCGGACAGCGGAACGCGACCTGCCACGGACAAGATCGCTAAGAAGACCAAGCGCTACCCGTCTGATCTGACGGACGAGGAGTGGGAACAGATCGCTCCGCTGATGCCCAAGCCTGGGCGTCGCGGCCGTCCGCGCGAGGTTGATTTCCGTGAGGTGATCAACGCGGTGCGCTACCTTGTGCGCTCGGGTTGCGGCTGGCGGATGCTGCCGATCCACTTTGGCGCCTGGCAGACGGTCTACGACTGGTTTCGCGAGTTGGCGCGGCGCTTTCTGTTCCAGACCATCCACGACGTGGCGTGGATGCTGGACCGCGAGCGAGCCGGGCGCGACGCCAGTCCCATGGGGGGCGCGATCGACAGCCAGTCTGTCAAGGCTCCGCAGGGAACAAGAGGGTACGATGCCGGAAAGAAGATTGTCGGCCGCAAGCGCCACATCGCCGTCGATATGGATGGGCGGCTGTTGATGGTCAACCTCACACCCGCCGACATCTCCGACAGTGCCGGGGCTCAGGCGATTCTGGACGGCATCCGCAAGCGCTGGCCCTGGGTGAAACACCTGTTCGCCGACGGCGCTTACGATCGGCTCAAGCTCATGGACAAGGCCGCCTACCTTGATTTCGTGGTCGAGATCATCCGCCGAACCGATGACCAGAAGAGCTTCGAAGTCTTGCCCCGCCGCTGGGTCGTCGAGCGAACCTTCGGCTGGATGATAAGATGGCGCCGCCTCGTGCGCGACTACGAGAGGCGCATCGACGTCTCTCACGCCATGATCCTCGTCGCTATCGGCGACAATCTTATCCGCAGAAACGCTCATCCCTGAATTTCAAAACGGACTCTTGGCTATGCAAGACGCTTTTCATAGATTCGTAGAACAGATCGCATTCAGCGCTGACGCCACGGGCCTGCGCAACGCTTTGGGCGAGATTGCCTCTTCGCTCAATTTGCCGTCTTTTGCCTATCTTTTCCCTTCTCCTGGCAAGGGTCGCAAGGTGCGCCTGATTTCCACCTACCCTCAATCCTGGACATCTCACTACCTTCACAGTCGGTATGAAAAGATTGACCCGGTTATCCATCAGGCGCGTCGTGGTCAGGAACCATTCAACTGGGACGCGCACGGTGCTGATCTCGAACTGTCGACGCAGCAGCGACAACTGATGAATGAGGCGACGCAATTCGGCATTCACCGCGGCTTTACGATCCCGATCCATGACAGCACCGGTACGTTTGCAGCACTGACCTTCGCCTCGGATGAAAGGCAACCACTGTTCTTCCGCCTGGTTGACCGATATGACCGCGTGCTGCAGCTCATCGCGATCTTCTTCCATCTTCATGCCTGTCGCAAGTTGGCCGACGGCAGGATCGTGGATGGCGTTGCCCTATCCCGAAGGGAAATCGAGTGTCTGAAGTGGGCGGCTCGCGGCAAGACAGCGTGGGAGATCGGCCGCATCTTGGGGATCAGTCGGCGCACCGCGGCCTATCATCGGGATAACGCCAGAAAGAAGCTTGGCGCGCCGACAGTTACTCAGGCAGCCGTTCGGCTGGCACTATCCAGGCCATCTCTCTTCACCTGATCTCCGAAACCTGGGCACATGCACAGGTTGTATCAACCCGGCCTTTGCCTTCAATCGCAGGTGTTATCCATGCGAGGGAGAAAGGCCATCATGATGCAGTTGATCACGCCGGATTGCTACGCTGAGTTCAGCGACGAGCTCGAGCAGATGCACCGCTTGCGGTATCGCGTCTTCAGGGATCGACTTGATTGGGACGTTTCGTTCAGCGGCGGCTATGAGGTCGATCCGTTCGACGCGCTTCGTCCCCACTACCTGTTGCTGCGTGCGCCCACCGGGCGCATCGACGGTTGCGCGCGCCTGTTCCCGACCACCGGACCGACGATGCTGCGCGACAGCTTCTGCGCTCTCCTTGCAGACCGTTCGGCGCCGGAAGATCCGCGGGTTTGGGAAAGCAGCCGTTTTGCGCTTGACCTGCCGCCTTCCGCGCCGAAACAGGCGGGCATCGCTATTGGCACCTACGAGCTGTTTGCCGGGACGGTCGAGTTTGGGTTGTCACGTGGTCTGCGCAGCATCGTTACTGTAACGGATCTGCGCATTGAGCGGATCTTGCGTCGGGCCGGCTGGCCACTCGAACGGCTGTCCGATCCGCAAACAATAGGCAACACGCGCGCCGTTGCCGGATATCTCGACGTCTCAACAGAGAGCTTGGAAGCCCTCCATCGCAATGGCGGACTCAGGGGCCCGGTACTGTGGACACCGGTCATGAAGATCGCCTGAGCCTGGAATCCAACCCTTTCTTGGAAACGATGCAATGGACGAAATAATACCTGGCCCTGCCTGGCCGGACAGGCAAGATGATGGTGACTATGGCTATGTCGAGCGGCTGACCAGCCGAGGATGGGCCTGGGAATTCCTCAGGCGCAATCCGGACTTCCAGAAGGATCTGGCGAACGCGTTGCGCCGCGCCGAACGTACGAACGCCGGGTCCGTGGACATTATCTGCCTGCCGTCGAACAGTGTCGATCTTTCGCGGTGGGGCCTTCTGTTTTGCAAGCTCGAAAGGAACTGATGCGAGCGTCTTCTGGTGACCCCGCCAATGTCTGCATGTTTTGCCCGTTGCTGCCGAAAGAGCGGCGCGGCCGCGCGGGATCAACGTGCTCGATCTCGCCGCGCACTCCTGCCGCATCTCCATACTCGTCACGCGGGATGGGCATCAGCACGTCCTTGTCGAGGACAGTGGCAGGAGCTTGCAGTTGGCTGCTTCAGGCGTCAGCCTCCTCGAACCTGTGCGATTGACTTCCTCCGTATTCTGGCCGCCTGAGGAACTCAAGCAACGCCTGAACGGGATGGAATGTCTGAACGGCCTCCGTTCGACCGGAAGGCTGCAACCGGGATTCTTTCCGACCGAGCCCCGTCGCACGCGGTTGCGCCGAGTCTTGCGTGCGCTCGACGGCTCCATCGCTGGCGCGCCACACCGCGAGATCGGCATCGCCCTCTTCGGTAGACTCCGCGTCGAGCGCGACTGGGCCGATCCCGGTGACCATCTTCGTGACAGCGTCCGCCGTGCAGTCAGACGCGGGCGCTCGCTTATGAACGGTGGGTATAAGCGGTTTCTTCTATAGCGATCGTCACCATCAGGCCTCTTGGCCAGAGACTCTTTGTACCCCGCGATCACCAGCCAGTGGGCGCGCGCGAGATGGCTGCGAACCGCCTTTTGGGCGCGAGCTGGCTCTTGCACTGGATCGATGCCCAATATCGCCTGGGCCATCTCTTCTTCGCTGGCATTGCCGGCGCATGCGTCTAAGAGATTCAAATATATCGTAAAGTGCTCATCGTCGTAAGCCGTCAGGCTCTCCGCTGTCGTAAGCACATGAGTTGTCCGGGTTAGGTAGCACGTGAGTTGTCCGGTTTTATCACCAGCGAACGGAGGCTGGGATGAAACGGGCAGCATGGCTACAGGATCGCAGGATGCAGAAGTTTCGGGACGTGTTGAGCCGGTGGGATCGGGGCGATTTGTCGATGCTTGAGGCTGGCGAGTTGCTGGGGATGTCGGAACGGCAGTTTCGGCGTTACCGCGACCGCTACGAAGAGGCTGGGGAAGACGGGCTTGTCGATCGTCGTCTGGGCAAGGTTTCGGGACGTCGCGTGCCGCGGCAGGCGGTGGAGGAGATGCTGGGGCTTTACCGGGAGCGGTACGATGGCTGGAGCGTGAAGCATTTCCACGAGCACCTGGTTCGCGACCACAATTTCTGCTGGGGCTATACCTTCACCAAGGCACAGTTGCACGCGGCCGGTCTGGTGGAGCGGGCCAGGCGGCGCGGGGCTCATCGGCGCAAGCGGCCCAGGAAGCCCTGCGAGGGCATGATGCTGCATCAGGACGGCAGCCGGCACGCATGGCTGGCCGGCGAGCCGCAACTGGACCTGATCGTGACGATGGACGATGCGACGAGCACGCTCTACTCGGCCTTTCTAACCGAGGAGGAGGGCACGGCCTCGAGCTTCCATGGCCTGCTGGAGACGTTTGCGGCCAAAGGTCTGCCGTCGAGCCTCTACACCGATCGCGGCAGCCACTATTTCCACACGTCCAAGGCCGGGGAAAAGGTGGACAAGGAGCGGCTCACCCAGGTCGGGCGGGCGCTCGCGCGGCTCGGCATCGAGCATATACCGGCCTATTCGCCGGAGGCGCGCGGTCGCTCGGAACGAATGTTCTCGACGCTCCAGCAGCGGCTGCCAAGAGAGCTGGCGCTGGCCGGTATCCGCGACATCGCGGCCGCCAACCGCTTCATCGCGGAGATCTACCTGCCGCTCCACAATGCCCGTTTCGCCAGGCCGCCCGAGATTGCCGACAGCGCCTTCGTCGCCGCCGAGCCGGACCAGTTGGCCGAGATCCTGTGCATCGAGGAGGAGCGCATCGTCGGCCGCGACAACACCATCGTCTTCGGGCGCCTGAGGCTGCAGCTGCCGCCAAGTCCGATCCGACACCATTTCGTCAAGGCCAACGTCAAGGTTCGTCGCTACCCGACGGCGCAATGGCCGTGTTTCACGGCCCCCGTTGCATCGCCCGATACAGCCCCGATGGCGCGCCGGTCGAGCCGAAAACCAAACTCAAAACCGCCGCGTGAACCGCTTCGACGCAAAAACAGAAGCGGACAAATGATGTGCTACCAAATCCGGTCAACTTGAAATGCTACCGACAGCCGTCAGGCTCTCCGCCCATGGGACCTCGTCGGCAACAGCAGGTTTGAGCAATCTGTCTACCATTTCATGTCTCGCCGTACGACCTATCCCGCACCCGCGCAGATCTTTGACGGCACAATATCCTAAAATGGGATAATCCGAAACTGGGATTAGTCCATGAGCCGGTTCCTTCTTGGCCGGTTCGTCTGATGCCGAAATCCCTTCGATCAGCTCGCCAGCGCCGACTGCTACAACGGCTGATTGCGGCGCGCAAAACCAAAGGGGTCACCCAGACCCAGGTTGCTGATATGCTGGGCCGCCCACAATCCTTCGTGGCCAAGTACGAGGGTGGTGAACGTCGGCTGGACGTAATTGAGTTTCTCGACGTTACCGAGGCTCTCGATATCGATCCTTGCGAGCTGCTGGCACAAATGCGTCGCTCTCGTGACCTGTAGATGGCGTTGCGCTTGGATTGCTCAACAAAAGCCCTCAACAGGGCCTCGTCCGCGATCGGCGCATTCGGTTCAGAGTGTAACACCGCTGTCCTATCTCCGAAAAATCGGTTCCGCGCAGCCGCCCGCGGGCGGATTGAGACCTCCGGTGTGGAATACATATTATAGTTGATAAACTCAAGATGCCTAATCCGCTGACTTGGGCGGATGGATATGCGCCAGTTGGTCGGACGGGATGTGCAGAGGTTCAGGCAGAAGAACCATCTGACGCAGGAGCAGCTTGCCGAGATCTCCGGCTTCAGTCAGCAGTACATAAGCGGTTTGGAGAAAGGCCGCAGAAATCCGACGATCGTCACGATCTACGAGTTGGCACAAGCCCTCGGCGTGAGCCACATGGAACTCGTTCGGCCCGACAAACAGGCCTGAGACATTCGCAGAGACCGGGTCTTTTTCAATCAAGATGACGGCGCACCCCGATCGCGCATGCGAGGGCGTAGAATTCCGACGATGCGCCGCTTCATACCGGTCAGGATAGATGACAACCAGCCGGCATTGCTGCTGGGTGACCTGCGCGAGAGGCTGATCTGCAATCGCACGCCACTCGCTAATGCGATCCGCAACTATCCGACAGAATATGGGCTGATCGCCGCCAAGGAATGTGCAGATCGAACCGCTGCTCGAGCGTATCTTAGCAGATGGGACGCTGCCGGATTGGGGGCGGGAGCTGTTCGCGCTTATGCTCAAGAAATATGCGCAGTTGCAAACACATCTGAAAGATGTCGACGCCAGATTGATAGCTTAACATCGGGCCAAGGAGTGCAGACAGCGCCTGGCGCCACTCCCGGTGTCGACCCCAGTGGGGCAGGACCGATTTGCGGTACCCGCCGTAGGCGGTGAGGTGAACCGGGGCATCCCCGTTCCCGTTCGCCGGACCGACCTGCGTATAGGGGATCATCTCACCATCGGTCGAGACGGCCTCGTGGCGCGTGACCACCAGCCCGGATGTGTCGAAATTCTCCGGGTTGCGCTTCAGGATTACTGGAGCGCCGAGAGGCGCCGCGGCATTGAGGTCTAATAGGAGAAGCTTCCGCGGCGTGATCGGGTCCTGAGCCGAAATGAGGACCTCTCCATTGGTCTCGTGACGTTCCGCATCGAGCGACCCGAGGTGAACAGTCCCTTCGGCGGGCACGGTGTCCAGCGCTCGGCGCGTCCATTCCTGGCGGTCGGGGGTGAACATCTCGAAACGCGGATCGAGGTTGACGAGGTAGGAGATAACGAGCTTCCCGTTATTCCAGAAGAATGATTGCAGGGACCGCCTGTCGCCTGGTTCAAAGAGGATGGCAAAACTGCGCTCGCCGGCCATGAAGGAGGAAAGCGAGATGCCGATCAGCGCATCCGCGGGGTGGTGCACCAACCGGGAAATCGTTTCAGACAACCGATCAAAGCGCTGGGTCTCATGTCCGACATCGTCGATGATCTGACAATGAGAGCAACTGTAGGGCCGCCAAGGCGCCAGATGGCGCACAACCACCGGATCATATGGCGCCGATTTCCCCGGACCAGTCGAGCTGCCAACTCGAGGAATGACTCGAGTTCAATTGTGGGGGCCAGCCGTTGATGCGCGACGAAGACTTTGACCCGAAGCCCCGCAAAAATGCGCGTCACCCGCGGCCGGAAATACCTCGATCGCAGCCGTCAGCCAATCTTGCTCGTGGTTGGGAAAGTCGCGGCAAGGGAACCTTCCATGGCACCGGGATCGGGCGCGGTGCCGGCGTCTGCAGCGAGCTTGCGTCGCGTGACCGCTTCGCCGCCTTCCAGCCGCGCCTGGTCATCAAGTCCCGTGTCGTCAAGCTGGATGGAAAGGGACTTCAGTCGGCGCGCGCTCATCTGCGCTATATCCAGCGCGCTGGCATTCGATAGCAAGCCCGGGGGAACTCTATGATCCGGAGGATGGCACGACCAGCGACCGTCATCAGTTCAGCTTCATCTTTTCGGCCGAGGGACGGCGACCGATACCAGGATCTGGGCGTTTCGAGCCGAGGCCGGTCGCGACAGCTTCGTCCGCCCGGGCAAGGAAATGTTCGAGCAAGTGGAGTGTGTGTCTGAGCAGCGCAAGGCGCTGACGCATAGTTTGCAAAAGCTGACGCCTCACGAGCGCGCGACGAGGATCCGCCGGACGGAACCGGCTGTGAAAGGGCAGACCGCTATATTTTACATGCGGCTCGGGTAATCAGGCTTGCCTCCGTAACCGATGCAGGGCTAGCCAAGTCAATACCCAGTCGGCGGTAATATTAAAGCGGATGTCATAGGATTCGCCCGCAGGTAATTCCCTGCAAAGGGTTTGTGTTAGGTGCAGCCGCAAGCATCCGTTCGCAGGGGGCGCCCGTAGTTCGGCACAGTCGAACCCAAAAAAGCGCCGCACCACCGGGTAGAGTCCTTTGAAAAGTGTCTCCTTTGCCGAAAAGAGCAGCGTTGCCAGCCGATCTGGAGGGAGTGCCGTCTGTCGTGCAATCAAGGCACGTTCACGCTGGTTAGCCGTCATGCTCAGGATCGATTCCAGCGCGTCGCCGCTGGCTATTGTCTCGATGTCGACACCGGCTTGCCAGCCTGGATCGCCTTTGGCGAAACAGGCGCAATGCCCCCGCGCATGGGTGATTGAACCAACTGAGCCTTTTGGCCAGACTGGGGCGCGGTCGGGACCGATGGGAATCTCAGTAGTATGTTGGCCCAGCGCCTGCAACGCCGCGTCCGCCATCGCGCGACCGGCCAGAAATTCGGCACGGCGTAACGGTAGTGCCGTGCACAAGCTGGGAGGGAAGGCCAAGGCGAGCTTATGAAACAGATCTTCCGTGTAGCACTCGAAATCGAACCGGCCATGCACAAGAACCGCATCGACGTATCCCGTGTCGTGCAAGGTCACGTCTTTAAGAAATCCAAGCGAACGGGCAGAAAGAGCAATGAGGTGCCTGACGGCTGAGGCGCGCATGCTGGAGGCCGCGCTCACCGCCACAGGGCCCAGCCTAGACCCCATCGCCGTAGACAAACGAAAGGTTCTCCTTCGGCTCGGGAAAGCTCAGTTTTCGCGGTGGCGACCGCATGTTCGGCGAGCGTGATCATGGATGATTCTCCTCAGTCTGTGCCGCAGCGCGTTTGGGGATAGCCCGAGCATGGGTCGTGCCAACTAGGAAAATCGTTTCAGAACAGTGCGATCATTCTGATAGCACTGTATCATGTCCGACATCGTCGAAGATCCGACACAGAGTCTAACCGTGACCGCCTGTCGGTTCCCGGTGCGAACTCGGTGTGCGCCGCGGAAAACTCAACTCACCGCGAACTGGTCGAGTTGCATCCGAGGAATGACTCGATTTCAAGGTGTGGGCCGACCGTTGATGTGCGACGACGACTTTGAACCGAAGCCCCTGAAACGTGCGCGCCACCATGGCGATTGAAACTCTGTTCATAGGCACGCATGAGTCGAACCTGACCGATAGCGGCGGCCGTTTGTTTCTCCTCAACTCGCAGAGATCTGTCCAGATGGTTGAAGTGACTTGAGCCGACCGCGACAGCACCAGAGGTGACGATGATCACCTGCTGCCCGCGCGCGAAAAATCGGACGACATCCTCTATTAGCGTCTGAAGCCAAGGACCGCGTATCTCTCGGGTTTCTGCATCGGCGATCAGTGCCGAGCCAATCTTCACTATCAGCCGGCGAGCCGAAAGCAATCGGATCGGACTTAATGGTGCTGCCGTTGAGTGTTGCTGCACTAGAAGTGAAGACACGTCTCTCCAATCTCACCTTTCCTGAGCGTCACGGCTTTGGAGATATAAGGGCGCACGAGGCGCCCTTCATTATTCGTATCGGCTGCCCAGACGAGCGCTTACTTCGTGGTCGGAGCTTCAACAACCGGCATTCGCCTTCCGTTGTCAGAAGCGGTAGGTGACACCTGCGCCTATCAACCAGGGATCGAGAGCGGCCTTCCCCGTCAGCTTCGCGCCGTCCACCGTGACGTCGAAGTCTGGCTTCAGGAAGAGCTTCTTCACGTCGAAGTTGACGCCCCAGTGCTGATCCACCATGTAGTCGAAGCCGACCTGCAGCGCGGTGCCGAACGTATTCTTAATCTTGAGAGCATCGGCGCTGCCGGCATCCTGGTTATAGAAGATCGTGTAGTTCACGCCGGCGCCGACATAGGGCTTGAACGCGCCGAAATCGGTAAAATGATACTGCAATGTGAGCGTGGGTGGCAGCAGCCAGGCCTTGCCGATATTGCCCAGCCCGCCGATCGCTCCTTGGCCCTCGATGTTGGCATAGGTGGTGCCGAGTATGAGTTCGGCGGCGATGTTGTCCGTGAAGAAATACGAGATATCGAGTTCCGGAACCACCGTGTCCGAATAGGAAAGACCGGAGCCGGGCACCATATTAACGTAGCCCGAATCCTCGGTGATGACCCCCAACGCGCGCAGGCGGACCTGCCAAGGGTTTGGCCATTCCGTGACCGCGGCTCCTGCCTGCGGGACGCTCGGGGCTTGCACAAGGTCGGCCGCGACGGCTTGCTGTCCCACCACCATGAGGACGACGGCCGCTGTTACGCCCCGCGCCACGCCCATTCGCTTTCTCTCCATGATATTCTCTCCTTGCTCTTCAGAAATGATACACTGCACTATGACTAATCCTGCTAGAATTACTTGAGGTTGACGGAGCGCTCATCCTCCTTTTGCGTGAATCTGTGCACACATTATTTTGCCGTGCTCGCAATCATCGAAGTTGCTCTTGTTCGGACCCGGCCAACTATCGAAGGCCATCGACGTGCCAACCGATCGCACTGCGAAGGAAATTGTTGCCCAGGGCAATGAATGCGGCCCGCTCCCGGTTGTCCTTGCCGTAGCCGTGCCCGCCCGCGCTGGGCTCGTAAAAGTAGGCCGGATAGCCAAGAGCCTGCAGCTTCGCGGCCATCTTGCGCGCGTGGCCCGGATGGACGCGGTCATCCCGCTTCGTGGTGGCGAGCAGGATAGGCGGATAGGGCTGTCCCGGCGCCGCGGCGTGATAAGCGGAGATTTCCTTCAGGAAAGTCCAATCGTCCGCCTTGTCAGGGTCGCCATATTCGTCAATCCAGCTCGCGCCCGCCAAAAGCTTGGTGTAGCGGCGCATGTCGACGAGCGGAATTGTGCAGAACAGCGCGCCGAAACGATCAGGATAGCGTGTCAGCATATTGGCGATCAGAAGGCCGCCATTTGAGCCGCCCTCGGCGGCAATCCGCCTCGGCCGCGTAATACCCCTTCGCACGAGGTCGGCGGCAACGGCGGCCAAATCGTCGTGGGCGAGACGCTTGCCCTGTCTGCGCCCCGCCTCGTGCCAACGGGTGCCGAACTCGCCGCCGCCCCGGATGTTCGCCACCACGGACGTGCCGCCACGTTCCAGCCACAGCTTGCCGATCGAGACGTCATAGTAGGGCAGGAGCGAAATGCCGAACCCGCCGTAGGCGGTGAGGTGAACCGGGGCATTCCCGTTCCCGCTCGCCGGGCCGACCTGGGTATAGGGGATCATCTCACCATCGGTCGAGACTGCCTCGTGGCGCGTGACCACCAACCCGGATGCGTCGAAATCCTCCGGATTGCGCTTCAGGATTACTGGAGCGCCGAGAGGCACCGCGGCATTGAGGTCTAATAGGAGAAGCTTCGGCGGCGTGATCGGGTCCTGAGCCGAAACGAGGACCTCTCCATTGGTCTGGTGACGTTCCGCATCGAGCGACCAGAGGTGAACAGTCCCTTCGGCGGGCACGGTGTCCAGGGCTCGGCGCGTCCATTCCTGGCGGCCGGGGGTGAACATCTCGAAATGCGGAACGAGGTTGACGAGGTAGGAGATGATGAGCTTCCCGTCATTCCAGAAGAATGACTGCAGGGAGCGCCTGTCGCCTGGTTCAAAGAGGGCGGCAAAACTGCGCTCGCCGGCGAGGAAGGAGGAAAGCGAGATGCCGATCAGCGCGTCGGCGGCATAGGTCGTCCCACCCACCGTCCAGGGCTTGCGCGGCCTTACCGCCAGCCAGTTGCCAAATCCCTTCCACCGGGCATCCCGCGGAAGGTCGATCTGCATCTTCGGCCCGCTCCTGTCGCCGATATGACCTATCCTTTCGAAGAAGGCCGGCGTCTCAATGAACCAAAGGCGCTCGCTCCCGGCGGTGCGGTCCAAATGACCAGATACGCCGAGGGATTCGGAATCGGTCTCGAAGATTACCGCTGAGGTGAGCGGATCCGCGCCACGCTTCCACAACCGAACGGTGCGCGGGAAGCCGGAGCGGGTGGCCATGCCATCACCAAGCGCACTGGAAAGCAGAAGCGCGTCAGGGTCGAGCCATTCAATGCCGCCCTTGGCCTCCGGGAGATTGAACCCGTCGGCGACAAAGCTCAGGGACCCCAGATCGAATTCGCGATGCACGACCGCATCGCTTCCGCCGCGCGACAGGCGCAGAACGGCTCTTTCCCGTCTCTCCGGCTCGATGGACGCGCCGCCCCAGATCCAGTCCTCTCCGTCGCCAACGGCGACGGCGTCCAGATCGAGCAGTGCCTCCCATTGGGGATCCGTCATCAGGTAGGCGGCAAGGGTGGTCCGGCGCCACAGTCCGCGCGGGTTGCGGGCATCTTGCCAGAAATTGTAGAGGTACTGAGCACGGCGCGTGATCAGGGGAATTTTGTCGGGACGGTCGAAAATCGCTGTCAGGTCCGCGCGGTCGCGCTCGAATTGCGTTCCACCGAAGTGCCCCAGTGTCCTGGCCGACTGGCTGGCGGTCCAGTCAAGTGCCCGTTCGCCTTCAACATTTTCTAGCCAAAGATAGGGATCATCGTCGGGAGCATTCAGTGTTGGGCGGACATCGAATGCGGTCATGTCCGTACAACCTGGAGAATGAAAGCGCAAAGGCTTCCGTCCGCTCGGGAAAGCTCATTGTTTGCGGCGGCGACCGCATGCTCGGCGAGCGTGATCATGGGATGAGTTCTTCTCAGTTGGTGCGACGCGGCAGTGCGTTTGCGCATAGGACTGCATGTGTCGTGCCAACCAGGAAAATCGTTTCAGAACAATGCGATCACTCTGATGGCGCTGTGTCTTATGTCCGACATCGTCGTAGATCCGACAATGACTGCAACGGTAAGCGCCCGATCGATCTCGTGTGCGAGCTCGCAGGAAACCTGCATAACTCAAGCAGTGAAGCTCACACCGAAGTTGGTTTGGATATGCCGGTCTTCCTCACCGCAGCGGTCATGAACCTCAGGCGGTTGGGCGGCCACTCTCCTGTTCGATTCCGGCGGTATTGGCTCAGCCTGCTACCTTTGATCCGCCGCGGCGGCAGCCTGAGAATCCAAACCGACGCCGGCAATGCAGGCACTATCGCGAAACTCGCGTGAAAACCCGGCTTCTTCAACGCCCTCCTGCAGGCTGAACTCGCGCCGTCAACGCTGAGGTCGGCAGATTGGCATCCCTCGGGCATTATGTTTGCGTATGATTGCCTGACCGCATCCTCGGGATCCACATGGGCCAATGTCTGGAGGCCACTGAGGCCAGCGAGCAAGCGCGGCAGTGTTTTGCGTACTCGTAAGTGGTGCGAGTTCTGCCTCCTAAGTCTTCACGCGACGTCGGGGGCGGGCAGGGCCCAAGGCAACGGAAGGCATCCAGGAGAGGCGGATTTCTCGCGTGCACGCTGTGGCGGACCCTATTCCATGGAGATACGGCCTAAGGGTGTTTGAGGTTTCGCGCGTCAGCAGAGGGTTTTCCAAGAACGACACGCAGTTTGGCACCTGCTGTGGCGTGAGGATCCCGATCCCGATCATCAGTGTTGCCGCTATGACCTTTGCCGTTGAGCGGCACTCCAGCGTTTTCCGGGCGCGGAACGCTACGAACAAGGTCTTCAGGTCCTCGCAAGCTGTTTTGCTATTTCAGATTGCCGCAAAACTCTCCTGCCATTGAATGGTCGTGGTGTCTCGTTGACGCTGTGGTGAATTGGTGTGCGTGCTGGAATGGGGCAGTGCGGGGCAAGTCTGCCTGGGAAATCGGCTGCATCCCAGGTTCAAGCGGCGCACAGCCACGCTCCATCTCCATACTGGCCGCAGGGAAAGCTCGGCGTGAGCATCACCAAACAGGCCATTGCGCGTCTGGCCGGTTCGTTTTTTCGGTTCACTGATAAGTCACCTGCAACTGCACAGGCTGCTATCTATAGCGTGAAGGTTCGTCTCCAATGGCAGGGAATTCCAGGGACTGGTAGATTCGTGCAGTAGGCTTCGGTTGGTCTGAAGCCCTGCCTAGCCATCAGTTGCCGCTTTGACTGCCGCCTCGAACCGTTCTGCCGCTGCCTTTGCCGTTGTTAACAGCACTCTGAAATCGTCGGGAGGATTGCCGCTATCCAGCATGCTTTTGAAGGTCGCGTAAACATCTGTCTTGCTCCCGTAGGCACGCAAGGTGTCATTGTCGTTTACCCACGCGAGCACTATGATCTTGCTGGCGCTATCGAACCGGAAAAACAGACGATACTGCTGAAAAAACTTCGCACGGAACCAGTGCTTGCGGTCGCTGCTGAGCGTATCACCCTGCCGAAATTGCGCCCCCGCCGGGTCAGCCGGGATATCCTTGGTCACGAGTCTGGCGATCGCAGCCAGCTGCTTGGCGCAGTTCTTCTTCCGGTAGTTGACGGGATCGCGCGCCTTGCGGGCCTCAACCTCCTCGATCAGACATTCGAGCTGATCGAGGAAGAGCGGCTGCGCGTAGATCGACCACCCGTTGATGACGAGGGGAGCCTTAAGTGGCGCGTCTTGCCTCGTCATTCGTCATCGGCAGACAGTGTTGCGTCGAGATCAACCTCGACATCCCCGACCAGCGCTTTTAGCCGATCATATAGCGCCCCGTCGAACGCCTTCAGCCGCTCGGGGTGAGCTTGAATATCCGCTTCGAGAAGATCGAGAAATGCCCCGAGCGCCGGATCGGCAGCCTCGTGCACCGCCTCAATATAGACCCGACCACTCGGTTCGGTATAATACCGGATTTGGTCGCCCTTCCCAAGCTGAAGTTGCTTTCGCACACCGCTTGGCACCGTCGTCTGATAGCGATCGGTGAGCTTCGAGACATCCTGAGCGAGCGCAACCATGTCAGCCTCCTGAGTCATTGGACCATCGCTCCGATAGGTAATGCAAATGCATTGCCTCGTCAAGGGCGGCTCATATCCTTAGCGCCAGCGCCGGCATTCAGCACATCGATTGGTTGCTGACCGGAGGGCCGGGCAAAGGCTATTGCGGCTCGGGTTCGTCGTGAACCTTGCCGGGGAAAGATCTTGCGAAGTATTGCGCCGAACCGCCTTTCCTGCTCTGACGGCTCAACAAGGAAAGAGTGGCCTGAGTCGGCCGGTCATTGCGGAACAGCTATCCGCATCCTCGGCGACATCGCCGCTCGAGCTCGCGGCACTATCGATATGATCGACAAGCTTGCCAAGGTACTTGAAGTTGAGCCGGCAGTCTTGTTGGATCGGCGGTCGCAGACAGACGCAAAATGATGCGCGGGAAAGTTTGCCAGCGCTACGCGCCGTCCCCACATCGATCGACAGCTCGCTCGACCTGGATGTCGCACTCGATGCTGAGAGCCGTGGCGATTGATAATGGTGTGCCTGGCATGCAGCAGATTCCGGTTGCCCGGCGCTTTCTCAAGGAATAGCTGAAGGAGTCCCCGGGGGAAAGCACGCACCATTCAGCCATGTGCAGCGTTGTCCGATACCCGACAATGTCGGCGACGCAACGCAGCAGAATCTGAACCATCAGTTGTTTTTAAATGATTTTTTGCCCTTGGCACGGTACATGCAAGGCTTGCGGCAAAAGGCGTTCGGACTGAGGAGAAGTCGTCTCATGGCCCCGAAAAACCGCTGACTTACGCCACCTCCCAAGGCGTATCCGGCCCGGCAGCGAGCTCAGTCTCCTGCCGGGCATCCGGTTTCAGGGTGTATGTGCCCCTGGCGTTCAGAACTTGAAGTTGGGCGGCAATATCTTTGCCGCGAATGGAACATGAAGAAGGCAATCTCCAAGCCTCTTGAAGAGGATTTCGGATCGTCACCGAATTCCCGATCGATCGGATCCTGAGGCAGATGGGCCCTTCACTCAAATTGATATTGTCCCAGTGAGCCCGCTAACGTGAAAAACTGCCGTCGCCGCGATTGCTGAGGTTCGGAATCTCGATGCCCCCCTCGCGACGTCGGTAAGATTAAACCTTCGCTTCCTGCTGAGCGGCGCCAATCTTCGTGCTACATATTAAGCCGATCTGTAGTGCGAAGGTTACAAAATGCCCACGCAACACAACCCTCCTGCTGCAGTGCGACGC
The DNA here is from genome assembly GCF_057784325.1 of Mesorhizobium sp. CNPSo 4689. Classification (NCBI taxonomy): domain Bacteria; kingdom Pseudomonadati; phylum Pseudomonadota; class Alphaproteobacteria; order Hyphomicrobiales; family Phyllobacteriaceae; genus Mesorhizobium; species Mesorhizobium sp. CNPSo 4689. The sequence continues at coordinate 62,453 of NZ_JBWLUZ010000023.1, read as the reverse complement.
GCGCTGCGCAAGCTTGGGGCGGACATCCATGAAGCGCGTCGACGCCGGCGGCTGCCAATGGCGGTCGTGGCCGAGCGCGCCTTCAGATCTCGCTCGACATTGCAAAGGGTCGAAGCCGGGGACACTAACTTCAGCATCAGCATTTATGCCGGCGTCCTGCAGGCGCTCGGTCTGCTCGACGGCCTAAGCGAGGTCGCCGACATCAGCAACGACAGCGTCGGGCAGGCGCTGGCTAGCGCCGATCTGCCCAAACACATCCATCTCAAGCGGCCAGCCGGATCGTTTCGCGATGGCTGACTTTGAGGTGCATATTGATCATGGCCGCACACTCCCGATCGGATTGCGAGGAGCAATCGCGTCCGAGGCGCGGAGACCATCCTCTTCGAGTATAACGGGATCGTGCCCCAGCGGGCACATATGGTCCAGAGGACCTATTCCGGGTCTCCCGCTAACTCAAAACAGCGAGCGGCACTCGCCCCTCGGGCGAAACGGTTAGCGGTATACCACTAGCCTATCCTGCCATTTAATAACCGCGCGAAACCACCCTGCCCAAGCCCCCAATGCTATTGCGTCTTCAGACATAGCAATAGCGATCGCACGGCGCAGCCTGTGATCGGGGGTGCAGGATCAGCAGGTCGGGTGGTTTCCCGCGGCTATTAATGGCGAGGCGAGCCGCACCGCCTGTGGATTTTGGATGGTCCTTTTTCTTCGAATGGATGAAGATCGTATCGGCGGCGGCTTCCGCATAGGCTGCCGCACGGTTCAGCGCCTCGGCCTCGCCGAGTCGGTTTTGGGCGAGAGGTTGAGGTAGACAATCGGGCGATGGCTAGATTGCCTCGGCGGGTCAAGATTGCCCGCCTTGCCAAGATAAGGAATACGGCGCACTGAAACAGCACGTTGCTTCTGAAACTGACAACGACTGGAACCATTTCACCGGAAACAAAGGCCCTCGTTGCATCGCAGTGGTGCCCAGCTCGGGTCAGCAGGATCAGTCGCAGCGAGAAGATCGGTGTTTCGGAGGCGGATGAAGGCGTGCGGCCCGCCCGCGAGCTGCCAACAGCTGCACATTCGCGAGCCTCTGCCGCTTTATAGCGGTTCAGTCTGGTGATTGCGGGTGACCGTATTAGGTCCTGAATCAAAATGTTTTCACGCCCTGGGCATCTTTTTTCATGAACTTCAGTCCAGTCTGCCTCCGCTGCGTACTGGCATTGGCGCCCCAAGCTGGACAGGCCCATAAATAGAGAAACCATTGGTCGGTTCCTTACAAATTCCTGCAAGGAATTGAACAAAATGGCGACACCCCGCCCAGCCGCAGCATACGGAGAATCTCTAACTTCTTGAAATTTGAAGCCATGCCGCATCTGGCATGACCTTTGCTTTTTAGTAGCTGCTGAACGGGCCGAAGAGGTATTTCGCGGGCTCAGTTCCCAGACCCAACTCAAGTCATCCAAATCGCGAGAGCGGTACAGACACATGGCGCAATTATAGCAGGCCATGACGGTCGGAATTTCCAAGGCAGTCCACATCTTGAAACGAGAAAGGAGCAAAATTAGGTCCGCATGTCCGCGATGCCGAAATGGGTCGCGCGAGCCCCGCACCGGTCCTTTTGGTCCGAACGGAGCAGCCTGTCGCAATCTGTTTGTCGAAGGAGAACGATATGACATTCCGTCCATTGCATGACCGTATCCTGGTCCGCCGCATCGAAGCCGACGAGAAGACGGCCGGCGGCATCATCATCCCTGACACCGCAAGGGAAAAGCCGCAGGAGGGCGAAGTAATCGCCGCTGGCCCTGGCGCACGCAGTGAAACCGGCCAGCTTCAGCCGCTGGACCTCAAGGTCGGCGACCGCATCCTGTTCGGCAAGTGGTCCGGCACGGAGATCAAGCTCAACGGCGAAGACCTGCTCATCATGAAGGAAAGTGATGTGCTGGGCGTGATCGAGGTCTCGGCCTCGGCCAGGCAAGCCGCTTGAGTGAAGCCGCGTGACTAACGTCAATGTAAGCTGCCTAATGAGGGAATGATCTAATGTCTGCCAAGGAAGTGAAGTTCCACACCGATGCCCGCGACAAGATGTTGCGCGGCGTCGACATCCTCGCCAACGCGGTGAAGGTCACGCTCGGTCCCAAGGGCCGCAACGTCGTCATCGACAAGTCGTTCGGTGCGCCGCGTATCACCAAGGACGGCGTCACCGTCGCCAAGGAGATCGAGCTCGAGGACAAGTTCGAGAACATGGGCGCGCAGATGGTGCGCGAAGTCGCTTCGAAGACCAGCGACATCGCCGGCGACGGCACCACGACCGCGACGGTCCTGGCACAGTCGATCGTCCAGGAAGGCCACAAGGCGGTTGCCGCCGGCATGAACCCGATGGACCTGAAGCGCGGCATCGACAAAGCCGTCGACGCGGTCGTGGCCGAGCTCAAGGTCAACGCACGCAAGATCACCAACAATGACGAGATTGCCCAGGTCGGCACCATCTCGGCCAATGGCGACGCCGAGATCGGGCGTTTCCTCAGTGAGGCGATGCAAAAGGTTGGCAATGAGGGGGTGATCACCGTCGAGGAAGCCAAGACCGCCGAGACCGAGCTGGAAGTCGTCGAGGGCATGCAGTTCGACCGCGGCTATCTCAGCCCGTACTTCATCACCAACCAGGACAAGATGCGCGTCGAGTTCGAAGAGCCTTATGTGCTGATTCACGAGAAGAAGCTTTCGAACCTGCAGGCGCTGCTTCCGGTTCTGGAGGCTGTGGTGCAGTCGGGTAAGCCGTTGCTGATCATCGCCGAGGACGTCGAGGGCGAGGCGCTCGCCACGCTTGTCGTCAACAAGCTGCGCGGCGGCCTCAAGGTCGCGGCCGTCAAGGCGCCCGGCTTCGGCGACCGCCGCAAGGCCATGCTGGAAGACATTGCCATCCTCACCGGCGGCACCGCAATCTCGGAGGATCTCGGAATCAAGCTGGAGAACGTGACGCTGCAGATGCTAGGCCGCGCCAGGAAGATCTCGATCGAGAAGGAGCACACCACCATCGTCGACGGCGCCGGCCGCAAGGAGGAGATCGAGGGCCGCGTTGCCCAGATCAGGGCCCAGATCGAGGAGGCCACCTCCGACTACGACAGAGAGAAGCTGCAGGAGCGGCTGGCCAAGCTCGCGGGCGGCGTCGCGGTGATCCGCGTCGGCGGCTCAACCGAAGTCGAGGTCAAGGAGCGAAAGGACCGCGTTGACGACGCGCTGCACGCCACCCGCGCAGCGGTCGAGGAAGGTGTCTTGCCGGGAGGTGGCGTGGCCCTGCTCAGGGCAGCGAAGGCGCTCGACAATGTCGCCGTCAACAATCGCGACCAGAAGACCGGCGTCGAGATCGTGCGGCGCGCCATCGAGGCGCCGGCCCGTCAGATCGCCGAAAATGCCGGCGCGGAAGGATCGATCATCATTGGCAGGCTGCGCGAGAAGCCGGAGTTCGGCTATGGCTGGAACGCCCAGACCGGCGAATATGGCGATCTCTTCAGCCAGGGCGTGATCGACCCCGCCAAAGTAGTGCGCACCGCGCTGCAGGACGCCGCCTCGGTCGCCGGCCTGCTCGTCACCACCGAGGCGATGGTGGCTGAGAAGCCGAAGAGGGAAACGCCCGCCCCGACAATGCCGGGCGGCGGCATGGACTTCTGATGAATTGTGGTAAGTGCTCGCTTCCGCTACCCGGAGCGAGCACTTTCCGGGAAGTGGAGGATCGCGATCGGTGAAGGCGTTAATTGATCCGCCGATCTCGGCCACGGCGCGGATCAACTCGCCAGTGGCGTGATTGGCCGTGGCCTTGAACAACAGATGCTCGAAGAAATGCGCGATTCCGGACTTGCCGGGCGACTCGTCGGCGCTGCCGATCTTCTACCACAGCATACGAGTGATGATCGGCGCACAATGATCGGGGATGACGACAACCGCCATTCCGTTGTCGAGCAGGAAATCCGTCACCCTGCCGTCGTCGTTGGCAGCCAAAACCGGAGCGGTCGTCGCGTGATAGGCGAATGTCGCGTGTCCCACATTGTCGGATATCGGACAGCGTCGCTGCACGCGAGGGCTTGCGGTTTGGGAGGATACTTTGCTCGCGCTAGCGGAAGGGCATTGAGCGTGCGGCCACTCGGGGCTCTGCACAGGGATCATGACCCTTTGCGGTGGGCATCGGATAGGTTTTGGCCATTTAAAGGCAGGCCTGTTCAATTTAGAATATCCAATTAGAATATCCAATTGATGCCGGCGCCGCTGTTTATTTCGCCGGTCTTCCCACGGCAATGGGCTGTCACGACTTTCGATGCGGCGGTCGAGGCACTTACTGCGCAGGACGCCGATCTCGATCTCAACCCGTTAAGCCAGCTGGCATGCGTGGGCGTCTAATTGAATTCCAGCCGTTGCAGGATGCGTCGCGCCTCCGATGGAGGGTGCTCACCCTCGAGCGCGCTCGATTGATCCGCAGGCCCCGGCTCCGCGCGCAGTATTGAACTGCTCGTCGAACCCGACAGCCTACCCAGGTTTACAACCCGTCGGAACCGTCAAATCCTCTGTGCAGAGGTACTGGCTGTGGCCAGAATCTTCGGGGTGAGGCGGGACGTGCGGGAATTGGGTGCGTGGGTTGGTTCGAATTGATACTGTGCATCGCGGCTATCTTCCTCCGTCATTGCGAAACGTTCATATTGCTGAACCGGATAATATAGCTCGCAAGCGAAAGCAAAATCCAAGAGCAATTGTTGGAAAAAGGACTTCTTCTTCGGCGTAGGACCCTCCCGCTGGTTGAGGGACAATTGCAGAGTAGGCAGGAATACGCCGTCGATGGTGGCTAACTGCAGATGCGAGCGGTCCACTCGTTTTTCTGATTTCTTTTGGTGGCCCATATCAACGTACTCCTAGTGTGCAATCATCGTTATCCTAGTGTAAGAGCCTGACCCGAATCTGACGGATCGTTCGTTTGTGATCCAGGTCAAAGTTGCGCATTTGGTTGCATCCAATCCCTAAACGCACGCGCGGGCTCAGTAAGGACTTTTCCAGCATTAGGCAGCAAAGACCACGAACCGTATTGTCCGCTGTGCACCATTCTTCGCGGTCTGCCGTTTGCTACCTAATGCCGAAACGAAAGGCTGCTCAGCAATCTGAGCGGGCTTCCGAGTGACAAAGCTGCTCCCCATCTGTTATGTTCGACAAAACACAGGACTTGGCTAACGCATAGGAAATATCGATATGACGAAGACGCTGAGAATGCGGCCGTCATCGAATGCTCCGCAACAGCGCCTCGTTTCGAAAAAGAAGCGCGTGCGGAGGTCTAATCCGTAAGGACGCGAACAAGGACATGCCGGGCGAGCAGAAGTTTGTCGTTCGGCAGACACTTCGTGCTGCCATTCGCAAAGGCCTGATCGGCTCTAAAGACGAGCGGATCACAGCACGTTTGAGCCATGCCCTCATTGAGCAGGCTAAGCGCCAGACGGGCATTAAGGGTGACACCGAGTTGCTTGAATTCGCTCTCGCGAATGTTGCGCTCGAGGACAATTTCCCAGCGACCATGAACAAGGTCGCGGGCACTATCGATCCAGACATCAAGCTCGGCTTCTGATTGAGGTTTGGAGTGTCAGAATTCGATGTTGAAGCAGCCCTTCGCTCGCTCCGTGGCTTTCCAACCAAAACACTTGCTCGCCGACCTGATGATCAGCTGCCCTTCGTGAACGAGTGCGAGCTCGGCGGACACCCACGCCAGGCAGTTCAAGCGGGCCAACAAGGCGCTGCGCAGGCTCACGACCTATCTCGGCCGGACCATTCGCGACATCGCTCGCCAGATTGCCGGCGATGCGAGGCTGGACGCGCTCTTCAAATGGCCGCGCTACCAGGCCGCCACCATTCTCGAGCAGCGTCAGCGCCAGCGCGGCCGCAAGATCTACGCCTTCACGCGCATGAGGTGGAATGTTCGGCAAGGGCAAGGCGCACATGCCTTACAAGTTCGGCGTGAAGATGTCGGTGGCCACCACGCTGAAGCGCTCCAAGGGCGGCCAGTTCGCTCTGCATGCAAAAGCACTGCCCGGCAATCCCTACGACGGCCACACGCTGGCAAGCGTCATCCCCGACATGGAAAAGACCATCGGCAACCAGATTGGCCGCATCCTCGCCGACGCCGGCTATCGCGGCCACAACGCACCCCAGAGCCACAAGTTCAGGGTCTTCACCAGCGGCCAGAAACGCCGCGTCACCCCGGCCATCAAACGCCAGATGCGGCGGCGGTCGGCGGTCGAGCCGGTGATCGGCCACATCAAGGCCGAGCACCGCATGGGCCGCAACTACCTCGCCGGCCAGCAGGGCGACGCCCTCAACGCCATCCTGGCCGCCGCCGGCTACAACTTCTCCCTCCTGCTCAGATGGCTGAAGGATTTTTTGTCGCTCTTGATCGCTCTGCTTCAACTCTGGCCAAAGCCGGTCGCCGCTTAGACTAGAGCCCGGATTGTTCCCGGTCGACTACCGCTCTGAGCGCAGCACCCAGTGACAGGCGGTGCTTCCATCGTTCACTTCGCGGCAAAGGCCGATGGCGCCTCAGGAAGTGATGAGGGCAGCGCAAACCTGAAGCGGTTGCCGCGCGGCTTCGGTCCTCGGCCCTTGACTAGTTGGCGGCGATGTACAGGATTTCCCGAGAGCCTAGGTCGACTGTGCGAAGGCCTGCAACTGCTGAGGGAGAGGAGCGACGCTTGGACGAACACGATCCGAAGGAAGAGCTGATCGAGACGATTTTTCGCAACGGCACAATCACCGTCGTCGGCATTCTGCTTGCCTTTTCGCTCGGCTTCGTCACGCATTGGGCGGCGAACCCCATGCCATGGCGGCTCTACGACCTGTTCGCCGTCGTGCCGATCCTGGTCGGCATCGCATTGCAGTTGCGGGCGCTGTCCATACTACTCGACATGAGTTCGTTGCGCCGACCCATCTACGAACGCGCCAACCGCATCTTCATGGCCGGCCTAATTCTGACCGCGTGCGGCGTCGGGCTGGCCATCCTGCTCGATGTCTTCGCAATGTCGGCGAAGGGCACGCTGCCCGGCACTTGACGACCTGTCACTGCGCTTTGGAGCTGCCGCAATCGGCCGAAGCGACGCGTCAGATCCGAGGGTTTCCTAGTGCTTTCCCCCAAGCAGCGCCAGCCTTCTTCCCGAAGAACGCCCTCTAGATTGCATGTTTAGAGCGTCTCGGCTTGCCGGAAATTACGATCTCGGTGGCATAAGCCCGGCTAATTGGGGTTTTGGCAGGAAGACCGATGCGCGGGCGTGGATGGATACATGCATTGCGTCCGGAAGAGGCTCGGCAGGTGCGTGCGCGCATTGCCGAACTGGAGCGCGATCTCGTGGCCATTACACCTCACGGGCGCCATCGACGTTTCGAAGCCGGACATGAACTTCGCAATGCGAAGTGCCGCCTGAAGCGTCTCGAGGAATGCATCGCTGAAATACAGGAGAAATGTGGGCGTTAGCGGAAGCTTCGCCGCTCTCAATCTTTGCCACGCGGTCGGCTGGTCGGCGGGGAACAGATGCCGATCGTGCGGGTATACGCGTCGATGATGCCTTCGGACAGAATGCGGTAACGATGCGAACGCGAGTTCAGGCCGAAATGAAAGACTCCAGCTAGGAATGAGCGGGTCTTTGGGCCGTGACTCCTCGGAGGTGGGTCCCATTCGCATTTTGTAATGCAATCGCCGGCTTTTCCGGTTGGTACAAGCGTTGCAGAGCCATTTGCGAAAACATTCGCCCAATGGGAGGAAAACGCTTGAATCGCTGCACCAAACTGGCCGACGCCGGCCGCCGTCAATTTCTAAGGGGAGGAGCGCTTGCCGCTGCAGGTATGGCCATAGCCGTGGCACACCCGGTGCAGGCTCAGACAAAGACTGCACCGGGGCTGGCACTTGTCGAATACCCATCGAAGAGGCTAGCCAACTTAGGTGACCTGAAGCCGAACGAACCCCTCGACGTCATTTACCACGACAGTGGGGGACCGGATGGCGACATTGTCGGATTCTCGACCACGTGCCCGCACAAGGGATTCTCATTGAACTACAACGCCGACGACCACTCATTCATTTGTTCCGGCCAAAACTCACATTTTGACGCTGACGCCGGAGGGCAGCAGATCTGGGGCCAGTCGATGGCCGATATTCCCCAATACGCGCTGCGCATCGACGCCAAGGGCGAATCTACGCCAACGGAGTCGACGAGCTTCTTTATGACCGCCTGAGCAACGTATTTTAAGGGAGGATCGGATCATGGCTTGCAAACATATCGACCGCCTGCCGTACCTTCAATCGGGGAGTTCCTGCGTGAAATATCTATTCATCGCTGCCACAATGGTTTTGGCGTTACTGCCTCCGGTGGCCCGGGCCCAAGATATCGAGGGAGGCAAGGCGGTCTTCAAAAAGTGCGCCGCCTGTCACAACGCTGATACCGAAGCGAACAAGGTCGGGCCAACCTTGAAAGGCGTCGTGGGCCGGACAGCGGGGACCGTCCTTAGCTATTCTTATTCGAAAGCCATGAAGGATGTGGGCGGTGCGGGCCTCGTATGGGATGAGCTGAACCTGATGGAATATCTGGCAAATCCCAAGGCGAAAGTGCCGGCCAACAAAATGGGGTTTCCTGGCCTCAAGAATCCCGACGACGTCAAAAACGTCATCGCCTATCTCAAGAGTGTGTCAGGTTAGAAACCTTTGGCCATTGCGTTTCGAGAACAACGGCAAGGAGGGAGCGATCGTGTATCACGCCGTGAAACCTATTTTGAAAGTCGACTGTTCTGCCGGGCAGAGTGGCTAAGCTATCGCGTTCGAGACGGCGCTAGCCAAAGCCATCGCGCTCGCCAAACCTGTTCGATATAGGGAAACAGTCTCGCTCGTCGTGCATTGGGGCGGGTTTGCGCGGCTGATATATGCTCGCCTATTTCGCCACCTCCGTTCGATATTCGGCCAGGGACGGGTTTGCCGTTCGAACGGCGGATTTAGACGGGGAAGGGCCTTGAACTTTCGTGTGGCTGAACGGGTGCTCGCCGGCGATGTACGCGGGAGAACCTCGACCCCAGAACTGCACTCAGGATGTTCATGGGAGCACCCGTTCCGTGGACCTTCGACGCCGTGGCCATGCTAGAGCGCTGCGAGCGGATCGCCGACACCGTCACGACGTACGAGCGGCCCCGTCGTGCCCATTACATCCGTTTTGCTGGCGAGGACGTGAGCGCCGACTCGGAACTAATAAGGCGGGCCTGCTCGATCAGTTATACGCGGCCGGGGTGATCGAACAGGACCTCGATATCCTTGCCGCCGCATAGCACGGCCCGCCATCTCATCCTCCTTCGGCTCAACGAAGATTTGCACAGAACCATCTGAGGAGCATTCCCAATCTGCCCCTAGAAACCCGACTTTGCGCACAACCGGCATTCATGATCGCGATATCAGATAGGTTGCCAGCCAGACCCGCGTAAACGACAGACGTGTCGCCTGAAAATAGTCCGCGAGAGCCGCCGTATCGCTCGCAAGGCCTCATCGTCGATAATGCAGACGCTTGGTCTCGTCGAGAGATACCCCCAGACTAGACTGGCGCCTTTGCTCCGGGGTTGCCGAGCCGCCCGTCGGCTCCCCACCGGGGAGCCGACCTACATTCCATGTTCGGAGTCGCTTGCTCGATAAGCGATCCGCGAACGGCGCAAGCAGATTGTTCAGATCCCGCCCACGCAAAGATATTTCATTTCGAGGTAGTCCTCGAGGCCATGGCGGGAACCCTCCCGCCCGATACCGGACTGTTTTATCCCGCCGAAGGGTGCCGCTTCCGAGGACATGCGTCCCGTGTTGATGCCAACCATGCCATATTCCAAGGCCTCGGCCACACGCCAGACACGCTTCAGATTTGAGGCATAGAAATAGGCTGCGAGCCCGTAGATCGTATCGTTGGCCTCGCTTACGACTTGATCCGCATCTTCGAAGCGAATGATCGGCGCCAGCGGCCCGAAAGTCTCTTCCTGCGCAACCGCCATCACGCTGGAAATACCGGTGAGGACCGTGGGTTGGAAAAACGTGCCATCCTTGCCGATACGGTCGGCTCCGCATCGAATTGTGCCGCCTTTGGCAACGGCATCTGCGATGTGGGACTCAATCTTTGCCAGAGAATGCCTGTCGATGAGTGGTCCGATGTCCACTCCGGGAGCGAAACCATCGCCAACCGATAAGTGCCGGACTTTCTCCACGAATTTTTCGACGAACTCATCGTGAACGCTCGATTGGACGTAAATGCGGTTCGCCGAAACGCAAGTCTGGCCGGCATTGCGGAACTTCGCCTGGATCGCACCGTCAACCGCAGCGTCGACATCGGCGTCATCGAAGATGATGAAAGGTGCGTTGCCGCCCAGCTCGAGGCTGACCTTCTTGATTTGGTCCGAACACTGGCGCATCAGCAGCCGCCCGACTTCGGTCGATCCGGTGAAGCTGATCTTGCGGACCTTGGGATTGGCGCAGAGTTCACGGCCGACTGCATCACCTTCAGCCGCATAGATCAGGTTGACGACGCCTTCGGGAAAGCCGGCCTGATGGGCGAGGGCGAACATTGCGCCAGCCACGAGCGGCGTCTGTTCAGCGGGCTTGAGCACGATCGTGCAGCCTGCCGCCAAGGCTGGCGAGATCTTGCGCGCCACCATCGAGGAGGGAAAATTCCATGGCGTGATCGTGCCAACGACGCCGATGGGCTGCTTGATCACCAGCATCCGACGGTCCGTCGAAGGGGCGGAGATCGTCTCGCCATAGATGCGATTGGCCTCCTCAGCATACCATTGCAGGTATGCCGCCGCATGCGAAACCTCAGACTTGGCCTCGGCAAGCGGCTTGCCCATCTCCGCAGTGAGTATAGCGGCCAGGTCGTCGGTGTGGTCGATGATCAACTGATGCCATCGCCACATAACGTCGCTGCGCTCACGTGCGGTCAGAGCCGCCCATCCAGGCTTCGCGACATAGGCCTTATCTATCGCAGCGCATGTCTCCTCGACACCCATGTCGGGAAGTTCTGCCAGCACTTCGCCAGTCGATGGGTTGAGGACCTCAAATGTCCGCTCGCCAATCGGCATGCCAAGTGCCGGTAGGCGATCAAGGGGGCCAAATAGGTCGGGGGATTTCAGGTGACGGATCATCGGCAGGCACAGAGGCAATACCGGATTCCTCCTCGATGCAGCGGGTATATGTAGCAGGGTCCGGTGTGTATTGCGCGACGCCAGGGTTGCTTATAGGGCCTCGGCTGGACAGCTGGTAGTCCAATGTACGCACTGGAAAGGGAGGCTTGGGAGCTTTCTAGTCGATGCCTCGCGGTTCTCGTTCGGCGAAAATTGAACAATGGGACACCGGATTCGCCATCGCCACGCGGTGCGTGCTGGCGACCCACTGACAACAGCGGACTGCGATTGGCGTTCTCCATCCCTGCGAAATGAGGTTGCCATGAAGAGGAGCGCGCCCCAATTCGGTGGATCCGCCACCAGAACCGGAAAGTGCCTCGAAGGCCCGCGAAATTTCTTCCGCGGGTCTTTGTGAGAATCCCGTTACACCACCGAGCCGGATTTCGCTCCCCAATGAGAAGATCCACAGGGTGAGAGGGAAGGCAAAATGGCGTCCTCGTCTCATCCCTTGCCCACCAGCGGTGGGCCGACGACCATAATGGCGGGCTCGGCCGAAAGCAGCTTCTTCGCTGCCGCCTTGACCTGGTCGAGCGTCACCTGATTGATAAGGGCGGCACGGCGCTGGATGTAGTCGATGCCGTGATTGGCGAGTTGCAACTCGACCAGTGTGGCTGCAATAGAGGTGGAGGAATGCAGATTGTCGATGGCATAGGCGCCGATCAGATGTTTCTTCGTCGCTTCGAGCTCGGCCTCCGTGGGACCCTCTTCCGCCATCTCCTTCACCACCTTGCGTACCAGGCTGAGCGTCTCGGCCGCCCTGTCGGCGCGCGTCGCCGTGGTGACGACGAGTGCGTTGGAATGCCGGTAGTCGACCAAGCTGGAATAGACGCCATAGGCGAGGCCGCGCTTTTCGCGCACCTCCTCCCACAGGCGCGACGTGAAGGGCGAGCCGCCGAGGATCTCGTTCATCAGCATCGCGGCGTAGAAGTACGGCTCGCTGCGCTTGACGCCAAAAAAGGCGAGCTGCAGCGAGGTCTGCGGCAGGTCGTAATCGACCTCCACCTGCTGGCCGAGCTTCGGGGCGAAATCGGCGACGGGGGCGAGGGTCTGCTTCTGAGGCAAATCGCCGAACAGCTGGTCGAGCTTTTCACTCAGCGTCTTCGCATCGATGTCGCCGACCACCGCCACATGCAGGCCGTCGCGGGCAAAAGTGGCCTTGTGGAAGGCGCTGAGATCGGCCGGTGTGATGCCGGCGAGACTCTCTTTGGTACCTTCGTCCGGCCTCGAATAGGGATGGGTGCCATAGATTGCGCGCAGCCATTTGCGTTGGGCGATCGCCTCGGGGTCGCGCTCGCTGGCGATGATGCCCGACAGCACCTGGGCGCGAATGCGATCGATCGGCGCCTGGTCGAAGCGCGGCCTGGTGACCGCGAGCCGAAGCAGAGCGAACGCGGCGTCCTTCCGCAGGGAAAACATGCGCATCGAGCCATAAATGCCGTCGCGCTGCGCTTCGAAGCTCATCTCGGCGCCGGCATCGCCGAGCTTCACCTGGAAGGCATCGCTGTCGAGATCGCCGGCGCCCTCGTCGAACACGCGGGCCATCAGATTGGCGAGGCCCTCCTTGCCGATCGGGTCCTGGGTCGTGCCACCGTCGAAGACGAAGCGGATGGCGATGATCGGCACTGTATGGTCCTCCACCAGCCAAGCCTCGATGCCTTTTGCAGACTTCACCTCCTGGATGTTCATCGCCGCACGGGCGGTAAACGCCGGGACGATGAGGAAGAGAATTCCCAGGAGGAGGATGACCAGCGCCGTCGTGACGCGTGCGGCCCTGGCTCCAACAACAAGCGGAAAAAGCAAGGGGTGTTCGAAGGTGCGGTGTTGGGTCGTTCTCATTTTAATTCTCCCTCTTGGGCAAGAGATAGCCGGTGGTCGAATGGTCGGGCACGAGATAGCGGGCGGCGACGGCCTTGATCTGGTCGGCGGTGACCTTGCGGATGCGGTCCGGCCATTCCTCGACATCTTTCACGTTGCCGCCGCTGGTAAGCGTGGAGCCATACATGGTGGCCACGGAAGCCTGGTTGTCGTGGGCGAAGATCACCGAGCGGGCATAGCGTTCCTTTGCCTTCTCCAACTCGTCCTTACTGACACCGTCCCGGGCGATGCGGGCAACCTCGGCAGCGGCAGCCGCTTCCAAGTAGGCGAGCTTGGCATCGCCGCGCGGCTCGCCGTAGATGGTGAATTTGGTAGCATCCAGCATGGCGCCCCACGCACCGGGCAGCATGGTGCCGTCAAAATAGGCGCCGGCCTGGGCGGCAATGCCCTCTTTCACCACCAGCGCCTGGTAGAGGCGGCTGCGATTGCCGCCGCCTAGAATCTCGGCCAGAAGGTCGAGCGCCTCGGCCTCTCCAGGCTTGGCTGTGTGATAGGACGGCACCACCCATTGCGTTGAAAAGCTCGGCACCGAAACGCGTGCGTCGGTTAGCGTCACTGTGCGTTTGGTGTTCTGCTTCGGCTCGACCGGGCGGCTGCGCGGAGGCAGGTCCGGCCCACGCGCAACCTTGCCATAGGTCTTCACGGCCAGCGCTTTGACCGTCTCAGGCTCGACGTCGCCTGCCACCACCAGCACGGCGTTGTTAGGCCGGTAGTATTTGTTGTAGAGGGAGAATACACCGGTGCCGTTCAGCTTCTCCATCTCCTGCATCCAGCCGATGATCGGAATGCGGTAGGGCTGGCTCTGCCAGAGCGTCGCGTCGACCTCCTCGTCGAGCACCGCCTGCGGATTGCCGTCGATGCTCGAGCGGCGCTCCTCCAGGATCACGTCGCGCTCGGTCTTGATGACGTTGTCGGTGAGGACGAGGTTACGCATGCGGTCGGCCTCGAAACCCATCATCTGCTCGAGCGCCGGGGGCGGCACCGTCTCGTGGAAGGCGGTGTAGTCGTAGGAGGTGAAGGCGTTTATGTAGCCGCCGATAGCCCAGACGGCTCGCTCGAGCTCGCCTGCGTCGTGGTTGGTCGTTGCCTTGAACATCAGATGTTCGAGGAAATGGGCAACGCCGGAACTACCGGGTGGTTCGTCGGCGCTGCCTATCTTATACCAGACCATATGGGTCACGATCGGCGCGCGATGGTCCGGAATGACGACCACCTCCATGCCGTTATCGAGCAGGAAATCCGTCACCTTGCCGTCATCGGTGGCGGCCAGAACCGGAGTGGTCGTCGTGAGGGCCAGCGCGGTCGCAATGAAAGCCCAGCGCAGCCAGCGAGACCGAAGTTTGATCGAGGGCTCCGGTTGCGGCGGGATGAAGGGTCGAGGCCAAGTGATTTGTTCTTCATTTTCCAGGCCCTGTGTTCCCGTCCCCCGTTGTGGGAGGAGGTGGATCGGCGGACTGCGCCGAGCTGGATGAGCAACCGTCCTCACGCTGCCGAGCCTTGCTCGGACGTCATCTGTGAAAGGGTCAGGGGGACTAGCGGCGGTATTTTGGGCTGAGATCATGAAACGACTTCTCCTTGGTTCATCACGCGTTTGCGGAAGCAGCGCACGTCCCGTGCCAAACGAGAAAATCATTCGCCAATGCGATCAGTCAGCCTCTGCTATGTTGCGTATGCGACATTGTCGGACCCGGATACACCACGGGGGCTAAATACGCCTCGAAGGCGGCGAGGGGAGAGCTGGCAGGCCGACCTCAAAAAGGTGTTCAACGGCGCTTGGCTAGAGCGTGGCATCGCCGGGTCTGGCCTCATCCGCCGAATGCGAAGCGCCTGCGGCTTGGGGAGATATATTGGAAGACGAATGAGCGTGCTGCAGCTGCGGTGTCGGCCGCACCTACATCAGCGCTTTGGAGCGCGGCATCTACCGCCAGCATCGACATGGTTGACTAGCGCGCCAGGGTGCCGGCGTTGAACCAACTGCCCTGTTGATCCGCGATCTGAGATAAATCCGCGATGATGAGCGCGGGCAGATCGATGAGATTGTTCTCGAAATCCACCTCCGAGCTCTTTGACCGCGCGCCTTATGGCGCGCACCGGGTGCTCGTGAACCCATCCGCTTTTCTTCGGCAAGCTCACCCTGGAGAGTGTTGCCTCTGTCCTCAATTCCCGCTTTGCGGCGGTCGGCCTTGCGCAGGAGTGGTCAGGTCCGAGCGGCCGCGATCTGCTCACGCGCCGCCTTAATCATAGCAAGAAAAGGCGGGCGAGGATCGCTATAGGCAGAAGCTGCCTGCGCCATCAGCGTAACGGTTTGTCCTTTTGCAACTCGATTCATGTGGCGTCCCAGTTGGGTGGGGTCTGACCGAGAATGTTGCGAACGAAGAAGTCCAGGAGTTTGCGCTGGGCATAGGTGCCTGGCGTGCCGTGATCGGCACCTGGCACATAGACCATGTCGAAATCTTTTCCTGCCTTGATGAGCCGGTCGGCGAGTTGGAGCGAGGAGGACGGATCGACATTGTGGTCCAATTCGCCGACCACGATCATCAGCTTGCCCTGCAGCCTGTGAGCATTGTCGACGGCGGAGGATTGCGAATATTCAATGCCAACCGGCCACCCCATCCACTGTTCATTCCACCAGATCCTGGCCATCCGGTTGTCGTAGCAGCCGCTGTTGGCGACCGCGACCTTGTAGAAATCGGGATGGAAGAGCAGCGCACTCACCGCGCTCTGGCCGCCGGCGGAGGCGCCGAAAATACCGACGTTGGAGATATCGTACCACGGATACCTCGCGGCCGCCGCCTTGTGCCACAGGATGCGATCGGGAAAGCCTGCGTCCTTCAGATTTTTCCAGGCGACATCATGGAAAGCGCGCGAGCGGTTATTGGTACCCATGCCATCGATCTGCACGACGACGAAGCCCAGCTGCGTGAGCGGCTCCATCCACATTGAGAAGGATTTTGGCACGAACGAGCCGGTTGGCCCGGCATAGATATTTTCTACCACCGGGTATTTCTTCGTCGGGTCGAAGTTGGCTGGCAGGTGGATCACGCCCCAGATATCAGTCTTGCCGTCGCGCCCCTTGGCATGGAAGCTGAGCGGCGGCTGCCAGCCGGCGGCGACGAGCTCGGAAATTTCGGCGGTCTCGACCTGCATGAGCTTGGCATTGTCGCTGGCCCGGTAGAGCACCATGCGCGGCGGCAGATCGATGCGTGACCAGAGATCGACATAATAGCGGCCGTCGGGCGAGAACTCGATATGGTGGCTAGCCGGTTCGGGCGTGAGTGCAGTCAGCCCCTTGCCGTCGAAGCCGATGCGGTAGGCATGCACGAAATATGGGTCCTCCTCCGGGTTCATACCGCTCGCCTCGAACCAGATCTGGCGCTTGACCGGATCGATATAGCTGACTCCCCGGACCACCCACTCACCTCGGGTGATCTGGTTCTTGAGCGCGCCCGTCCGGCCGTCGAACAGGTACAGGTGCTCGTGCCCGTCGCGCTCGGATGCCCAGATGATCTCCTTCCCGTCATCGACATCGTACCGAAAGGTTTTCCCGGTATCTTCCTGGTCCATCACCAGTGGCTCGTAATCAACGAAGGTCTTACTGATCTCATCGATCAGCGAGCGCGCGCGGCCCGTGGCGGCGTCTACCTCGACCAGCCGATAGAGCTGATGCCCGCGCTGGTTATATTCAAAAGTAAAGCCGCGACCGTCCGCCCACCACTGGAGAGAGGAAAGTTCGAAGGGGTTCGAGAACAGGGCATTGTCAATTGCGACCTGGCGCCGGCTGGCAATGTCGAACAGCACCGGCTGGGGCAGCGGAAGGACATCGCCCGGCTTAGGATAGACCATTGTTGAATATTCGCGCTGCAACTGGTCCGTCGACGAATTGAGGTAGGGGACCTCCCGCTTGTAGCCGGGGCGAACGCGGTAAGCCGCCAGGTGGCGCGAGTCCGGCGACCAGCTCAGTGTCGAAAAGACGTAGCTATTGCCTTCCGATCCGTCCCGGCTCAGCGGGACATCCTGCAATCCGTCCTCGCTGCGCAGGAAGACATTGTAGTTCTTGATATAGGCGATCCAATTGCCGTCGGGCGACGCGCTGCTCTTGTCGGGGTTGTTCTGCGCCGGCGGCGTGTAGCCGTGGCTGAGCTGCCAAAAGTC
This sequence comes from Mesorhizobium sp. CNPSo 4689, assembly GCF_057784325.1. Lineage (NCBI taxonomy): Bacteria > Pseudomonadati > Pseudomonadota > Alphaproteobacteria > Hyphomicrobiales > Phyllobacteriaceae > Mesorhizobium > Mesorhizobium sp. CNPSo 4689. Next base: position 45,230 of record NZ_JBWLUZ010000023.1, on the reverse strand, counting down.
CGGGTCGTCCCAATCCAATGTGGTGCTGGTGCAGTCATAGCTTGCAAGGTCGCAGCTCCACTGGACCTGCTCAATCAGGAAATCGAGCCTGCGACCATCGGCGGTCAGCTCGAAACGGTCGAAGGGAAGATAGCCGGCCTGATAGCTCATATGGCCCGCCTTAGTTAGCGCCGCCGCTAGGCGGGCCTGATCGAAGGCGGGCCGCTTCATACCCGTGGCAGCATCGACCAGCACGAACTGGTGCTCGCCGTGGGTGGTCCGGCGGTAGACTAACGCGTCGGCCCCGGTCAGCCAGAACGGCACTTCGGGAACATTTTCAGTGAGCCCGCCATAGCGATCGTTGATCGTAAGGGCCCGCTCGAAATCGGCCGGCGCTACCGGCCGATGCGCAACAATCGAACCGTTCGCCAGTGCCTGAGCAGTTGCCGATTCCGATCCCCCCTGAACGAATAGCGCGACCATCAAAGCGCCGATCTTGTACATGGCTGTTTTCCTCGTTTGGCTATTGAGTGCCGCAACTTGTTTGTCTTCTCAAATGACGATGTGCAGCAGCGTTGAGCGTTTCCGCTATGGGAGCCTCCGCGCGGGTGCAGCCGAGACCCCAGTCACCATGACCGTGCGTGCTACGCCGAGTTCCAGGGACTAGCCGGGTGAACCGATTGCCGAGTTGGCATCCGCGCCAAGGGAATTTCCGATGCCCACAATCAGGGAAAATTCAACGCCCGATGACACCTGGCGATCACGGCTTCTTCCTTCTTCTGCACCTGGCAGGTCCTGCTGTGGTATGGCGGGACACAGGCCACCGTAGAAGGCATTGGGCTAACATTTCGATATTCTCAGCATGACTATCGCGGTCCGTGACGCGTTTGCGGATGACACTTGCAATATGCGCGCCAAAGGAAACACGTTTAGATCAAGGCAATCGATCGGACCGGCTATGTCGCATGTCCGACAGTCGTCGGCGTCGGACAATTCTTTTTTGCCCTGGAAACGACCATAGCATTGATGCAGGCAAGGCGACCCTTTGCCGGACCGAGGACAACAGGTGTGCTCCCAGGGACACGACGAAACCCGCGCCGCGGCAGCTCTTGCCCGGTCCTTCCATCAGGAACCAATCGATGTGCCGAAAGTCACTGCTATCGATCTTCGATGTTGCCTTCATCTCGAACAGCGCGATCACGCGGCTCGGTGCTTCCGCGAGGATATCAATCTCGCGGGAGTCGGCGCGCCAGTGCCACAATGACCAATGCTTGGACAGAAAGGGCAAGGATTTCTCAAGCTCAGTGAAGACGAACGTCTCGAAAAGGGAGCCGAAGACTGTCGGGCCGGCATCGATGCCGAAGCTGTTGGAATTCACCGCGGAGAGCCGGCCAATCCGTGTCCATGAGATGAAGTTTGGGCGATTTGACTTCCCGTTTCGCTTTTGCGGGTGACCACGCGCCGATACGCAGGACAATCCGGAGACGGGTGAGCGAATGCCGCTCCGCTCCCCCTCTACCGCAGGCTATTCGTCAGCGTCTCGACAGCTCGCCATAGTAGCATCAAGGCGCCGTGCATATTTATTTGTGAACGTAGGAGGCTAAACATGGATCCGAGCCACTTCAGCCGCCCGGCAAACAGGATGGACGTACAAACAGCCTGCGGTCGCGCACACGATGCGTTTGGTGGTTGCGGCCGCGCCGCCATGTTTTCAATTCTCGCACGGCCTGCGTTTCTGCAAACGCCGCTTCGTGACGCAACGCAAAGGTTTCGTAGCATGGGTACTCGAAATTTCATCGCAGCAGCCTCCCTCGCCCTAATGGTGAGCGTCTCGTCACCCTCCGAGGCCCGCACCCCCTTCACCAACGACACCGCTTCGCGCACCCAGGCTTTGGCCCTGCTGGAAACGCTCAACGCCGACCTGCTCAGCCATCCCAGCGCCACGCTCACGCTGGAACGATGGTGTGGTGACCACGGGCTGGCGCCGGAAGCGAAGATCGTCGCCCATCGCGTGAAGGGCGACGCTAAACTGCTGCCGGAAAATGCCCGCCAGGCGTTGGGCATCAGCGCTGACGAACCCGTGCAGTACCGCCGTGTGCAGCTCGCCTGTGGCGAGCGGGTGCTCTCCGAGGCCGATAACTGGTACGTCCCGTCGCGCCTCACACCCCAGATGAACCAGGTGCTCGACACCACCGACCAGCCCTTCGGCAAGGTGGTCCAGCCGCTGCACTTCCGCCGCCAGACCATTAGCGCCGAACTGCTGTGGTCGCCGCTGCCCAAGGGGTGGGAGATGGACGCGCCGCTGCCGGCGGAGGAAAAGGGGGCGCTGGCCATTCCCCATGAGGTGCTTCGGCACCGGGCCATCCTCTATAGCGGGACGAACCAGCCCTTCAGCCTGGTGGTGGAGACCTACACAGCCGAGGTCCTGGCCTTCGGCCGCCGCTGAAAGATCGCGAATTTTCGCTCGCTAGCTGGTGTGCCACTTATCCGAACCAGGAGCAGTAAGACACAGGGTATGGGGCATAAGAAGTGTGCGCGATGGAAATATCCGGGGCGTAAGGTGCCGGAACCATGTTCGGCGGCGATGATAACGATCAAATCTATGCTGGCGGGGGCAGTGATCGGCCTTCGGCGGCGCGGGCCATGACTACGTCGAGGGAGCCGAGGGCAACGACGATGTCTTCGGCGACAACGGCCGCCGCATGCCGCGCCTCATCGGTGAGGACAATGACACTCTCCACGGCGGTCCGGCAACGATGTCCTCCACGTGGGTGACGGCAGGGACCTGCTGTTGGCGACGAGGACAATGACAGTTTCGTGTTCCAGTCCGCCCAATAAACGAAGTCCCGACGACCTGAGGGCATTGCCGACGGACATGACCGGTGTTCAGGATTTCGATCCGAAGCAGGACACTTTCGATGCGGTGGGCGTCGGCAACGACGGTTTTAACGCGGACTTCGTCAACAACGGCAGCAAACAGCCTGCTCCCCGGTGAGCAGCTTCTACACGGTGCGGCCTCGGCGCGAAAGGCCAGCACGCCGTGGTGATCACCGACCAATCTTTCACCTCTGCCTCTGCCGCAGCGAGTACCATCTTCGGCGAGACCGCCGGCGACATCATCGTATATTACGACAGCACCACCAAACTCACGGCTTTGGCCTATGTCACCCAAGAGAACCACGCGCAGGACTTCATCTACCTGAACTTGCCCATGCCGGCGTGGGCGGCCTGCGCCTGGCGACGGAAGATCCATAGGGAACAACACCCCGCCGCTGGTGGGGCATTCTCCTTTTCCGCCGGTTAATGGGATGCGCCAACCACGGGCCGATTCAAGCCGGACCCAGCAATTTTTCGCTTTTGCCTTGGTCTAACACCGAAGTATAAAGTCGGACTGGCTTAATGGCCTGTCAATGTTGCAATTGTTACAAAGGAATACGCATATGGCGACTGGAACAGTGAAGTGGTTCAACAGCACCAAGGGGTTTGGATTTATCCAGCCCGACAATGGCGGTCAGGATGTTTTCGTCCACATTTCCGCGGTCGAACGCGCGGGCCTTTCGACCCTCACTGACGGCCAGAAGATCAACTATGAGATCGAACAAGACCGCCGCACCGGCAAGTCCTCCGCTGGCAGCCTCAGCAAAGCTGGCTGAATCTTCTGCAGCGGCCGGCAGGAGCCTGTCGGACGCGCCACGCCCCAGATCCGAGCGAGAACACGGGCTCGACCGCAGACCGGGGCAGCAGATTGTTGCCAGCCGCCGCGAATCTCTTGTGAGCCAAGGATGTTTGCGAGTGAAGGCGAGGCTGGTCGCAGGGCTAAACGAAACCGCGAACTATGTGTTGCCGATCCCTCTCAAAGCCAGCCCTCGGAGGAGATGCGGAAGTGTGACCGCGACCGCGCCGCACGTCCTCACCCGACATTGAGGGAGCGCCCTTTTCGCTCGCTGTCGAGAAGGGTGAGGTCCAGACAAAGGATCTACCGATATCGGTGTTCCTCGCAGTGCCCGACTGGGCGCCGGCCCCGCGGCATCTCCGTCGCGGAAGGATGCCGACTGATGGGGATCTCGCGCTCGACTTACCACAACCGCCCGGAGAAGGCGGCCGACGACACCGCGATCTGCGACGAGTTCGAGTTCTACGGTTATCGCCGCGTCGGCGCTGCGCTCCGCAGCAAAGCTTCGTCGTGAACCACAAGAAGATCCGGCGCCTCATGCGCGAACATGATCTGCAGCCCAAGATCAGGCGGCGCTTCGTGGCATCTGCCGGCAACAGTGATTGCCGGAGGTCATCCAATAGTTCGCCCGAGACACCCACCAAGTCGCCCGGTCCAGCCGCAAACGGTCAACCCAAGGCCGACGCCGCGCAAACAGCGCGGCTGGTTCACGCCTTTTATATTTTGCGCAGATCATGCCGATGGCAGCTGCGCCCTCCAGAACGAATCTGGACAAATGAAATCAAGCTGCGACCTTCTTGCGGGTCCGCTTCGCCGGCGACGGCGTTTCCGGCTCTTTCGGTTTACGGCCAAGCCCCATCGTCTTGGCCAATGCCGAGCGCGCGGCTGCGTAATTTGGCGCGACCATGGGATAATCAGCCGGCAGACCCCATTTGGCGCGATATTCATCCGGCGTCAGCCCATAGTGGGTCGACAGATGGCGCTTTAGCGATTTGAATTTCTTCCCGTCCTCAAGGGAGACGATGTAGTCCGGCGTCACCGACTTCTTGATCGGGACAGCAGGCTTCAGCGCCTGCGGCTCTTCTGCGGAGACACTTCCGGCCGAGCCTTTCAGTGCCGCGTGCACTTGGCTGATCAAGGCAGGGAGATCTCCCACCGGGACCGGATTGTTGGAGACATAGGCTGAGACCACATCGGCGGTGAGTTCGATGAGATTGTCGATATTTTTGTCGGCTTCTTCTGTCATGAAACTCTCCGGGCGGCTTGAAACATAGTCGGCGAAGCGTCGCTTCATAGTGGTGGTTGCAGCTGAAAGCAACAAATGTCTCGACACGATTATTGCGACGGCTCGTCCACATCGAGGTCCAGAGCCGTGTCCCGCCGTCATGAACGTTGGTCCGCTCGGTGTTGGCTGCCTCCGCAACTGGGATCGGAGGGTGCTTTGATTTCCCATCCCCTCCGGACGACTTATGCAAAACGAAAGGGCCGGAAATGGTTCGCGAAGGTGCGGCGCCACAATGAAGCTGCGGCTTCTCATCAGAATCCGAATTGTCGCGCCACAGAAGGTTTGATAGGCGGCATCGACCTTGCTGGTCTGCATGAACCTTTCGGCCTCGGTGTTGTGGGATGTCGCGACGTCCCATCGGACCAACCAGGCTGTTGGTGCGAAGAAATCACGATACCGCACAGCCGCATTTTCAGGTTCGCAGTCGGAGTGATGGCCAGAGAGCTTAGCGACGGCCTCCGCCGCTCGATTGCAGGCCAGGATCGTCAGCCTGGCGCAGATCGGCCGCTGCCCACATGGTTTCCGGGTCACAGTGGTCGCGTGCCTCGGCCTGCACTTTCTCCCGAAGCGCCCGTGCTGCAGCGACCATGTTTATGAGGGCAGGGCGGACCTCCTCCCATTTGCGTGTTTTGAGGCCGCAGTCCGGGTTTACCCAAAGTTGCCCGTCTAAGAGTCGCTCGCGCGCAAGCATGAGGAGGGCCGAAATCTCGGCGACTTCCGGAACACGCGGTGAGTGGATGTCATAGACTCCGGGACCGATTTCGTTCGGATATTTGGAGCTCGTGAAGGCGTCCAGCAGTTCCATTGCCGAGCGCGATGTCTCAATCGAAATTACATCCGCGTCCAGCTCAGCGATCGCGTCGATGATCGCGTTGAACTCCGAATAGCACATGTGAGTGTGGATCTGGGTCGCGTCCTCTACACCCGTCGAGGCCAGCCGGAAGCATTCGACCGCCCAGTCGAGATAGACTTTCCAGTCGCGCTTGCGCAGCGGCAAGCCTTCGCGAAACGCCGCCTCGTCAATCTGGATTATTCTTGCGCCGCAGCTTTCGAGATCAGTCACCTCGTCACGAATGGCGAGCGCGATCTGCCGGCAGACCTCGGAGCGGGGAATGTCGTCGCGGACAAAAGACCAGTTAAGAATGGTCACAGGGCCTGTGAGCATTCCCTTGACTGGCTTTTGCGTAAGCGACTGGGCGAATTGCCACCAGCGCACCGTCATCGGATTGGGGCGCGATACGTCGCCGAAGATGATCGGGGGGCGCACGTAGCGGGAGCCATAGCTTTGCACCCAGCCATGCTGGGTAAAGGCGAAGCCGGACAGTTGCTCGCCGAAATGCTGTACCATGTCGTTTCGTTCGAACTCGCCGTGCACCAGCACGTCCAGCCCGATCTCCTCCTGCCAGCGAATGGCAATCTTGGTCTCGTTCTGCAGGAAGCTGTCGTAGTCGAGATAGCTGAGCTCGCCCTTCCTGTGGGCGGAACGGGCCTTGCGCACCCGAGGCGTCTGCGGGAATGATCCTATGGTCGTCGTTGGAAACGGAGGCAGGCTTAGCGTGCGGGCCTGGACCGTGGAACGCACGAGGAAAGGGTTTTTTCGTTGCTTCATGCTGTCGTCAATGCCGGCGATCCGACCTTCAACAAGCGGATCATGAACCTTTGCGGACGCTGCGCGAGCAGCCGCAGCCTCGGCAGAAGCTGTCAACTCGTCTGCCACTACATCCCTGCCTTCGGACAGCGCCCTCGCCAGCACTACCAGTTCGTCGGTCTTCTGCGCCGCGAAGGCGAGCCACGACCTGATCGTGGCATCAAGTGCCGTCTCCATGCGAAGGTCCATGGGCACATGCAGCATCGAGCACGAAGGTGCAATTTCGACGCGGTCCAAGGGCCAGCCGGCGACAATCGGCTTGATTCGATCGAGAATGGAGGGCAGGTTCGCGCGCCAGACGTTGCGGCCATCGATCAAGCCAAGCGACAGCACCAGATCCTTAGGCGCGAGCCGACCCACCGTCTCCAACTGCTCGGGAGCGCGTGATAGATCGAGATGCAGGCCGGCCACGGGCAGCGAAATCGCCGTCTCGAGATTGTCCCCCAGCGCCCCGAAATAGGTAGCCAGCATGATCTTCAGCTCGGGAGTGGCCTTCGACAGCTGCCCGAGGGCGAATTCAAACGCAGCTCGTTCGTTCGGGTTTAGATCCAGCACAAGGGCTGGCTCATCGATCTGCACCCAATCGGCTCCCGACAGTTTCAACCTCCGCAGGAGCTGCTCGTAGACGGGCAGAAGCCGCGGCAGCAAGGCGATGGGATTGAAACCGTCGGCAGGTGACTTCGCCAGTTTGAGGAAGGTGACAGGTCCGAGGATGACTGGGCGTGTGTGAATGCCGAGGGCTTTAGCCTCGAGGAAGTAATCGACCGGTTTCGTCGACGAGAGGGCGAACGTCTGATCATCGTCGAGTTCCGGCACGATGTAGTGATAGTTTGTGTCGAACCATTTGGTCATTTCCATCGCGATCAGGGCAGGGCCAGCCCCACGCTCGTGACCAGAGTGCCCGCAGCTCCCCGTGTGACCTTGGTCTCCGCGCGCCATGGCGAAGTAGATGTCGAGCGGGAGCTCGCCGCCACTCCAGGCGTATCGGGGCGGCACGGCGCCGACCATAGTTGCAGTGTCGAGAACATGGTCGTAGAGCGAGAAGTCGTTCGAGGGAATTTTCGACACCCCGCGATCGCGCTGCTCTTCCCAGTTGGCGGCACGCAGCGCTTTCGCCGTCGTGAGAAGGTCGGCAGCGGAAGACTTTCCGGCCCAGTAGCTTTCAAGCGCGAATTTCAGTTCCCGCCGGCGACCGAACCGCGGCACACCGAGCGTTGCCACAGGAATTTGCTGAGAGACAGTCATGCCATACCCCGATGGTTGGGGCGTGGGGGACAAGAAGGCGCCTCGTAGACCGGCACGAACGCCGGGCTGCTGCGGCCACCGAGACACCCCGCCCGTGGACATAGTTCGTCGTGGCAGGTCTCCTGGCTCGCGGGGTCATAGCTTCTCCCCGTCTTCCCGAGGCTGTTCGCCTCAGTGACATGAGTGGGGTTGGCTCGCCGCTAACAGTTGCGGGGGCAGCGCCGGCCTCGCACCGGCTTCCCTCTTAGCTCCATGCGGCAGTGCCGTACGGAGAACCACGGCATGCAGACAACCACAGCAGGAACCGTGTGTCAATGTCGCATAAAGAAATGTTTATGTCATTATGTGAAATGTTGGTGTTTTCGCAAAAGGCCGCAACAAGAGCGAGTAACTGCGAACCCGCGGATCGACTGGTAAATCAGACCACACATCGAACCGCCCGATGCCCAGTAGACATGGAGAACTCCGGCCGGCTTGCTCTTCGAGCCTACCGCGGCCTGCCAAATCGGCGGCGTCGATCCGATCCCTACATGCGGGCGATCATCAATGGCTATCCTCAGCGCCGAATCGAGGGGCCCACATCCCTGACTTCCTGAAATCCAAAGGCCAAGACGCAAGACGTATCGGCAACGTGCCTATGTCTCTTCTCAGGTCAGACAGTTTCTGCCCGCATTTGGAATATCCGGCTCTGCACACATTACACTCATACACACGGGATCGGCTGCGGGGGTCCAACCTCGAAGCGTGCGAGCGCCAAAAAGGCAAAGCTTGCTCACGCCAAAACCAAGAGATGCCGTTTCGCTCTCGAGGGCTTGCCTAGAAATCTTTGACACAGACCCCACCATTTCTGGTGCGCCTGTCGTATTTCCGTTGAGTGTTGCACGGTAGAGTGACTGCGTTTCGCCGCGTGCTCGGCAGAACCGCAGACGGAACGCGATAGGCCGGAGGAAATAAGACGGCGTAGATCGTCACGCTTTCAATCGAGAGATTCTCAGGGAGGGGATCGTCATCATCTATCCGGCTGTCGGGAGGCTTGGCCGGCTCAGAGGACGAGGCAACATGCGGTCAATAGATGAAGGGCGAGGTCGACGCCAGGCAGCAGCACTGGACGTCTCCCCAAAATGGCGGGCCGGTCGTGCAATCGAGCCGCCGTCGCGAGATTTTCGCGGCCGTGGAGGCTTCGCTGTCTGCTGTCCGCCGGGTGAAGCGCGCAGCAGATGAGGCAGAATAGGGCTGCCCATGGCCGAAGCGGGTGCGACGATGGATAGGGCGGTCGATGCCTCTGCAGGACAATATCAGGGCGTCGAGGAGCGCTTTTCGAGGCGCTATGCCTCCTGACGCCCCCCCGACAGCTGGCTGGGCCAGTTCCGAGTTGCTGCATGTCACCCATCATGCAGACCTGAAGTGTGTAGAAAACAAAGATGTCGAAGCGGCAGTGAAGGCACTACGGTGATCCCCTCGGGCGGCGCGGAGATGCGACGCCGCTTCCGGGATTCGGAGGACTGCGCTTTGTCGGGACGAGATTGAAACAGCAGCAACCCAGCAGTCGCTCAGAGGAGACTGTTCAAAAAATCCCCCACTGCACGCGCGGCATCAAGCTTGACGCCCAGTCAAGCGGCCCACGAGTCATCTGGTCAGGTGCGCCGCCACTTGCCGGTCTCGAAAGGTGCCGACATAGCCTTCATCCTACTGCCTCGGATCCTGAGATCCCTGTTTGCCCGCGCTGTTCATTGAACAGCTTGCACCGGGTGGATCTGGTCTTGCCGCTTCACCTACAGCAACCCCGCCAGTTCCGCCTCGTGGCGCAGGGTCTGCCTCGGCCTTGGGCCGATCTGCTGGATCACCAGTCCGGCGGCCAGTGAGCCTAGGTCGCCGCAGGTCTTGAGGTCGCGGCCTTGCGTATAGCCATAGAGGAAGCCGGCGGCGTAGAGGTCACCGGCGCCGGTGGTGTCGACCAGTTCGCGGATCGTTGTTGCCTGGATGGTGACGGTCTCGTCGCCGCGCACGATCACCGAGCCTTTTTCGGAGCGGGTGACCGCGGCAATCTTGCAGTCCTTGCGGATGGCCGCCAGCGCGTCGTCGAAGGAAGCGGTCTGGTAGAGCGACTTGATCTCGTGGCTGTTGGCAAAGACGATGTCGACGGTGCCCGAGCGCATCAGCTCGAGGAACTCGTCCCGGTAGCGGTCGACGCAGAACGAATCCGACAGTGTCATCGACACTTCGCGTCCGGCGTCGTGTGCGAGCCTCGCCGTCTGCCGGATCGCCTCCTTGGCGCGCGGCGGATCCCACAGATAGCCCTCGAAATAGGTCACCTTGGCGCCGGATGCCTTATCGGCCTCGACGTCTTCCGGCCCGAGTTCGACGCAGGCGCCGAGATAGGTGTTCATCGAACGCTCGCCGTCGGGGGTGACGAAGATCATCGAGCGCGCCGTCGGCGGCTGGCCTTCGAGCGGCTTGGTGTCGAAGGCCACGCCCTGGGCGCGGATATCATGGGTGTAGATGTCGCCGAGCGCATCGTTCGACACTTTGCCGAAGAAGGCGGCGCGGCCGCCGAAACTGGCGACGCCGGCCGCAGTGTTGCCTGCGCTGCCGCCGGAGGCCTCGATCGCCGGCCCCATGCGGCTGTAGAGCAGTTCGGCGCGCCTGGCCGGCTTCTTTTCACGCCGGCCCGGCGCGGGTCTGGCCAGTTGGAATGGACTTTTCGCTTCCCAATCCGCTCGGCGCCGGCCCTCACGGGGCGGCGAGTCCTGCCTCGCGACGCAATTCGTCGGCTCTGTCGGTCCTCTCCCAGGTAAACTCAGGCTCTTCACGGCCGAAATGCCCGTATGTCGCTGTCTTGCGGTATATCGGGCGTAAGAGATCAAGCATCTTGATAATGCCCTTTGGTCTGAGATCGAACAGCTCAAGAATGAGGCGCTCGATCGTCCTTTCCGCAATCCTCGCCGTCCCGAATGTATTGACCATGACGGAAACCGGACTGGCCACGCCGATCGCGTAAGCAACCTGCACCTCGCAGATGTCTGCAAGTCCCGCAGCGACGATGTTCTTCGCGACATATCGGGCCGCATAGGCAGCCGAGCGGTCAACCTTGGACGGGTCCTTGCCCGAAAAAGCGCCGCCGCCGTGACGCCCCATTCCGCCGTAGGAATCGACGATGATCTTGCGTCCAGTGAGGCCGCAGTCGCCGCGTGGCCCACCGACTACGAACCGCCCCGTCGGGTTGACCAGAATTCGGATGCCTTCGGTGTCCAGGTGGGGCGGTAGGACCGGTTTTATGATTTCCTCAATCACGCCCTCGCGGACCGTCTCTTGGGATACCTGCTCATCGTGTTGTGTCGACACGACGATGGTGTCCAATGCGATGGGGCGCAAACCCTCATAACGGACGGAAACCTGGGATTTCATGTCAGGACGCAACCAGCTGAGTTCTCCTGCCTTCCGCACATCCGCCTGTCTTTTCGTCAGGCAGTGGGCGAGTTGGATCGGCAAAGGCATCAGAGTATCAGTCTCGCGGCATGCGTAGCCGAACATGAGGCCCTGATCTCCCGCTCCCTGGTCGAGATCCTGCCCTCTGCCCTCGTCAACGCCCAGGCTGATGTCGGGCGACTGCTCGGTGATGGCCACAACGACGGAGCACCGCCGGCCGTCAAAACCGATGGCCTCATCATCATATCCGATATCGAGAATCGTATTGCGGGCAACTTGGCTGTAATCGACCCTTGCATTGCTGGTAATTTCGCCAGCGAGAACGACCGTCCCTGTCTTCACCAGGGCTTCACATGTCTTCACCAACGTTTCGCAAGCGACGCGCGCCTTCGGATCGAAGCGGAGCAACGCATCGAGGATGGCATCCGATATGTTATCGGCCAACTTGTCCGGGTGGCCCGCGCCAACCGACTCAGAAGAGAACACGAACTGCCTAGCCATGAAATGCCTCGTTTCGGGTGTTAAAGTTGTCGGGGCGCTTTGCTTCAGCTGCCTTGCCTGTCGGTGATACCCGGCACCTCGAACGCATTGCACAGGTCGGCAACGTCTCTTCGCACGCGGGCATGGAGACCTTCGTCGTCTGGCCGCCGGAGGACGCAGTCAATGAAGCCAGCGATTTGCACCATTTCTCCCTCGCGCATACCCATGGACGTTACCGCGGGTGTCCCCAACCGAATTCCGCTTGTGAGCGCCGGATGCCGCCGGTCGCCCGGCACCATATTGAAGTTCGTGATGATGCCGGCCTTTGCCAGTCGCTCGGCATAGGCCTTTCCGGGCAATGGTCGCTCCCGAAGATCGAGGATCAGCATGTGATTGTCAGTCCCGCCCGTGACCAGGTCATAACCTCGCTCCATGAGCCCCTGGGCCAGGGACTTGGCATTCTTGACGATCTGTTGACCGTAGCTACGGAAGGACGGGTTCGCGGCTTCCTGCAAAGCGACAGCTAGCGCAGCGATGACATTCATATGAGGCCCGCCTTGCAGTTGAGGGAAGACCGCCCGATCTATTCGCTTGGCGAGATTGACTTTGCTATCCGGATGATAGAGCGCTTGATAGCGATCTTCATTTTTTGACAGAATGAAGCCCCCGCGGGGCCCCCGTATTGACTTGTGGGACGTGCTGCTGACGACGTCGCAATATGCTACGGGATTGGGATGCGCTCCCGCGGCGATCAGGCCACTGATGTGCGCGATGTCGGCCACGAGATAGGACTCCGCCTCCGACGCGATTTCGGCCATCGTGGCGTAGTCAAAGACACGCGGGTAAGCAGTTCCGCCGACCCATATGAGTTTTGGCCGTTCCCGCTTGGCCGTCTCGCGCAAGCGATCATAGTCGATTTGCCGGGACTCTTCGTCAAGTCCATAAGGAACGCGTTTATAATCAATGCCGGAGAAGTTGACCGCCCATCCATGAGTCAGATGACCGCCACTGGGAAGAGGCAAGCCCATCACTTTGTCTCCGGGGCTCAAAAGTGCACGATAGACAGCTTGGTTCGCCGGCGAGCCGGAATAAGGTTGGACGTTAGCGTGTTCGCTGCCAAATAGCGCCTTCAGGCGTTCAATGGCGAGCTTCTCAAGCTCATCGACGATCTCGTTTCCCTCGTAGTAGCGGGCACCTGGGTACCCCTCGGCGTACTTGTTCGTGAAAATCGAGCCGGTCGCTTCCAGCACGGCCGAAGAAGCAAAATTCTCGGAAGCGATCAGTTTGAGCGTCGTCCGCTCCTGTCGCTCCTGTCTCAGAAGCAGTTTGTGAACGCGGCCATCAACCGCGGCCAACCGAGACGGCACACATCTGTCGGGTAGGGCGGTGCGGTCGGCGGAATTGTCCATCGAGGGATCGCGCTCCAACTTGATTGAACTATTTCACGATCAGGCAGGCAGTCCCTTAGACCGCTCGCTTTGCATCGCTTCGAGTCGCTGTAGGTCTCGTTCATGACAGCCCTCGGCGTGGGGCAGGAGATCGACCAGAATTTGAACCAGCCCACTGTCCTTGCCTCGCGTTTTGAGATGGTATGAGCGCCACGGGTGTTGTTCGTCGCTGCAAAGAAACTCGGCTCTGGCGAGTAGCCGGACATGGTGCACAACCCGCTCGCGGCGCAGACCTAGAATTTCAGCCAGTTCACAGACAGTTAGGTCCGCATGCGCGCAAAGCCACAGTATTCGAAGGCGATCAAGCTGCGCTGCCGAGCGAAGGCGACTGACAAGTGTCATCATTGGTAAGCATCACGTCATATAGGAAAATGGGGCACTCGTCCTTCGGACCTTGTCATTGGCGTTCTCCACATCTTGCATGGTCCTGAAAGAGCATCTCGGTTTCGACCTGTCCGACTTTACATGTCTCGGCAAGCGTACCACTCACAGCGGTTTGGAGTTGCTAAGAGTCTATGAATTTCTTTGAAAGATCTGTTGCAACGCCTCGATGCGTTTGGCGACGTGCTGATCATGCGGCGAGCAGGGCAACAGGTCGCCAAGTCGGCAAATGCTTAATATGAGAAATGATCCGGGTGGCAAGCGTCACCGCCATCATTGCGATCGCCGTCTGAGCTTTCAGTCGTCTTTGATCGACCCTGACCCGCCATCTGATCGCGGTCGCCGCCCAGAGCTACTCCCAATCGTTGTCGGCTTTCTTCCCGAAGAGCCTCTTTATCTTCTCAAGATTTAGGCTGGTCCAAGCCGCAGCGTGAACACCAAGAGCTGCCGTTTCCTTTTAGGGTTGCCTGAAAACCCTTCAGCACAAATCTGACTATTTGGTCGACCTGTCGTATTTTCAGTGGGTGTTGCACGGTAAGGCCCCGGCGCTTCGCCGAGTGCGGCAGGAAGCGCAGGAGGCATGGCAGAAGGCCGGAGCAAGTAAGAGGGCGCAGACCGTTCACGCTACTCGAAAGAAACTGTTCTCCCGAAAGGATCGTCATCATCGATACGGCGGTTGGGAGGCTCGGCCGGCGGAAAGAGGACGAGGGCACTGAAGCGGCCAGAAGACAGACGAATAACCACTGACCTTGCCCCCAATCTCTATCTAGTTTTGAGTTCGTTTCCAGCGTTGGATTTGCCCTGTTGGGCGGTTTGAGCGACGGGCACCGGCGCGGAGCTGATCATCGTGCGCAGCGCTGTCTGCTGTCCGCAGACGAACCGCGCAGAAGATGGCAGCTCGAGGCCGCATTTGGGTGGGGCGCAGCCTGGCTATGCCCTTTGCGGATTTTCGCGCAGCCGGGATGCTTGGAGGTCAAAGCCTGGTCGGCAATGCGCGTGGGTCCGGCGTAGACGCGCCATCGATGGGTCGGGATGGAATCGAGACCCCAGGTGCAGATCCGACCGCCTTAAAACCCTTCAAGAGCGCCATGTGCGGCCGAGCTGGCGCTGAACTCGAGGGCCAGGATGCTGCCGGTCCAGATCCTCAATCACCACACCAGGTGAGGAAGTCCCCGTCCGTGCGTAATGGAGCGGGACCTCGGCATCTGCCGTCGCCGCGCCGCGGTTCTTTGACCCTGTCCGCGCATAGCACGGAACAACGTCGTAGCGGCGCACGCTTGTGGCGGTGCGATGCTCGTGATGCGTGTCCAAAACCTGACAGTAACATGTTAGGTTCACTACACCTGCCATCTTATACATTGTGGTTATTCGACGCGCATCATGTGCTTCCCCCCCGCTGAGCGCGTTGGCACGGCCTTTGCTCATTGAGATGCGGGAACATTGCGTGAGGGCTGCTTCGTCTCGCGCATAGGTCGCGCAGCCTGTGGCAATAGCTTTGGAGAGCAACATGTCTTGCAGATAGAGCCCCGGTCGGAGACCTGGCCGCCTGGGCAGCCCCTCACGAACTTCCAGCCTTGGCATCGAAGCATCTTGCGTTATGCCGACCATGTGGCCGCCATGCAGCATCTCGTGTTGCCGGCCGCGCTCGAGTACGCATCGACGCTGCTGTTCGGCTACACTCTCATGCTGCTGAACATGGTCAATGGCTTCATCGTAAGGGCAGAGGGCAATACAGGATTCAGCATGTGGACCATGATCACGGCTTTCGCGCTGAATGCCGTGCTCGATCCTATCTTCATTTTTTCGCTGGGTCTGGGCGTTCGAGGAGCAGCGCTTGCGACGCTGTTGTCCCAGATCGCCGCTGTCAGTGTCTACGTGGCCTACTTCCTGAAGAAGCGTGGGATTGTCCGTATCGGAACTTCCTACATTACCTTCAGGGTGGGCCACATCAAACGGATCGCGGCCATTGGAGCGCCGGCAACTATCACCAGTATTTTGTCTGCCGTTGCATTCATGCTCTTCTACCGTGCTGCCGCACCATTCGGCGACGCTGTGGGAATAGCTGCGCGATTGTCAACGATCGGGGCACTCCCAATTATAGGCTTCTGCATAGGCTCCCAGGCGGTTCTAGGTTTCGGTTGGGAGCACAGGATTTCGCCCGGCTTGAGAAGGCCGCAAAGTTCATGCTTTCCATAACCCTCGCATTTTCAGTCAGCTTTTCCGCCGCGGTCCTGATTTTTGCTCGGCCAATGGTTTCGCTTTTCAGCGACAACGCGGATGTAATCGATATCGCTGTCTCTGCCTGTATTGTTTTTCATCTTTTCTTCGGCCTCTTTGGAGTTCAGTACGTTACGATCACGCTGCTTCAGTCATTGGGGAGAGTACGCCTCAGTGCCGTCGTTTCCCTTGCCAGGCAAGGCTATCTTTTCATACCCGCCATACTTTGGGGCTTTGACGGACTGTTGGCCAGCCAGGCAGTTGCTGAGTTGGTGGCGGGGCTGATTGCTTTGTTTGTAATTCGCGGACAGATCGGCGTTCTTAAAGGAATGCCTTCGCTGAGCGAGAGAATCGGGTCGACGCTAAAGAGCTGACGTGAAGAGCGATCATTTCGGTTCTGCCCCAGATGGTGGTTGAAGAGCCAGATCCAATACAAGACCCATCCGTGCGGGCGCACGAATGGTCAATCCGCCACAATGGCGAGGACAAAGGACGGGAGTTGGCCGCAGCGCGACCCGCATAAGCCGCCCAGCAACGGATCGCGGTCGAGAGGGCGAGGACATTTGGATACGTTGCTCCCCCCAAACGTTGCTGTGCAAACCTGTCGAGGAAGAGATGTCGGCAGTGCCCTGGTGATGGCCGAAGAAGAGAGTGCAATCGCCACTGCGGCCGAGAGCAGAAGACGTGAATTCTCGATTGGGCGCGCCTGTGCCAGAGCGGCGTTGTCCAAGCTCGGCTTTCCTCCCTGCGCGATCCCAAGCGGACCTGACCGTGAGCCGCTTTGGCCACCTGGTGTGGTTGGCAGCATAACACATTGTGTTGGATTCTATGCCGCCGCGGTCGCTCGGCATGGGGACTACGCTGCGCTTGGAATCGATGCAGAAGTCGACGAGGAGTTGCCATCTGGCGTATTGGAGCTCATTTCGGTTGACGAGGAACGGTATTGGCTGGCCAACGCACCCGGGCGCCTCAATTGGGACCGGTTGCTCTTCAGTGCTAAGGAAAGCATCTTTAAGGCATGGTTCCCGCTCACACGTGAATGGCTGGGCTTCGAGGACGCCGTGGTTACCATCACCCCCGACGATGGCAAATTTCGTGCTCGCCTCCCCCACACATTCCTGCCGGCCAAAGATCATGCGTGGGAGCTTCGCGGCCGGTTCATCATCGCCAATGGACTGATCCTCACGGCAGTCTTCGTTACGGGGCACAATCAAAAAGGGGGCATCCTCTTCGGCCGCGCTTGATTCGGCCGCGTTCGTCGAGGCCGAAAATCAAGCGGAATTGGTGGGAGCGTCTGGACGCCACAGCGCAGTCTTTGCCTCATCTAATCTGCTTCCAGCGAATTCAGGGGCAACCTGTCACCGCGGGAGGTGGCGCTGTGATCGCAGTATGACTGCTGGCGAGCTGCGATGCCCCTGAGCAGAGTGGCGCGGCAGGGCGGCAGGAGCTAGAACGACGCGAGAACCGGTGAGCGACAGCGCTCGAGAAATGCGCAAGGCGCGCGGCAACCGGAGTCTCGGCGGGAAGGGAGGCTAGCACACAACGCGGATGGCCCCCGCCGACGGATTACCTACGGGGCGCCATGTGCTCCGAGTTTCAGGGGCTGTCCCGGTCGGCGCGAGACCCATCGCTCAGCGGCGATCAAGCCATCGGCTTTCGGAAAGACCGGCGACGCTTCATCTCAACGACTATTCGGGTCGGGGTGTCTGCTGCTTTCTTCGCCTTGAACACGGCCGTTTTCTTCGCTTTCGGTTTGGGTGGCGCTTCAGGTTCTGCCCTTGGCTTAGGCGTTTGCTTAAGCTCTTGCTTGTCCTTGCGGGCGCACAACAAAGCCTTAGCGGTCGTCGCGTCAGCAACCGATACCTCGCCGGCCGGCTTGCCGTCGAGATCGACCCGCACGGCGCCGGCATCCAGTCTAGCCAAGTATTTGGCCGTTCGGGTATAGGCGCGCAGGGCCCTCCTCAATTCATCTTCAGACAGTTCGCCATCGAGCACGCGAAGGTCATGATGGATGCCGATCTTGAGCGGCCTGGGCGCTTTCGGATTGAACGCTGCAGGCCACTTTGCCGATAGATGAAGGAAAAGCTGGGCGAGCGATTTCCCTCGGCTAGCGGTCAACATGATCAAGCCTCGCCCGTTTTGTTTTCGTTGCCAATTCCGACCCTTCGTAGCACGCATATATGCAATGATTATGGGCGTCTGAGAAAAATGCGCATTCGCCCCCAGGGCAAAGCAGCGGCGGGCGAGCATCGTTGAAGCGCGCGCGTCGCGCCTCGACCAGCCGGATCAACATTGCGAATGCTCGCGCCGACCGCGACTGGCCCTCTCAAGGAAAACACGCAAACGATGCCGTTCGGAAGCGCGAAGGCTTTCTAACATGAGGACGGTGGTCTCCTGCCGGATGAGAATCGGTGTCGATGGCTCGACATAAATCGGCGGGCTTACGCAGCCACTTAGGCTTGTCGTGAGAGCGACCAGGAGAAGCTTAATCCGCAACGTCATTCTACCCAGCTATTCGATGATAAGGCCGACACAGCTCTTGGTGCCTGGCGCGCCGGTGCGGGCAGCAGCGCGGCCTCACGGCGAAGTTGCCAACGAATTCGTCACAGTGGCCCCCCGTCCGAAGGCGACGCCTTCCGGTCCGTGGGCGCGCTCATCTGGTCGGGGCTCGATCCCGGTCTTGCGATATAAGGCGTAACCAGAATGACCAACTCCGACTCTTCCTTTTGAAATGAGGACGAACGGAACAGCGCGCCAAGGATCGGCACCTCGCCGAGCCCGGGAAAAGCACTGATATTATTGCTGACGTTACGCCTGATGAGCCCACCAATTGCAAAGCTCTGCCCGCTAGCGAGTTCGACGACTGTGTCGGCACGGCGCGTGGAAATTGCCGGCACTGAGATACCGTTGATTTGAACGGCACCTTGTGACGTGAGTTCACTGACTTCCGGCTTTACGCGAATATTGATCTGCTTGTTGTTGAGAACGGTGGGTACGAATTCCAGGCTGACGCCGAAGCTACGGAATTCAATCGAGATTTGCCCATTTTCCTGCGGGACAGGAATGGGAAATTCGCCGCCGGCGAGGAAGCTGGCGGTTTCACCGGACATCGCAGTGAGATTCGGCTCAGCCAAGACGGAAGCGACGTGCTCCTTGGCGAGCGCGTCGAGAACCGCGCCGATGCTGATGTTACCATCGTTGTATCCGATTTCTGCTGTACCACCACCATTAGCCGCACCGGCACCTCTGCCGCCGCTTAACAAACCCACTTTGAAATTGTCGATTTGACCGAAGGCCGACAGGTTAATACCGAGTTCCTTCATGGCGCCACGGGAGACCTCCGCAACGCGCACACTCAGATTAACCTGCAAGGACCCAGCGACCTTGATGTTATTGACGACCTGCGCTCCGTCACCGAGAAATTGCTCAGTCACTTTTTTCGCGGTATCGACGACCTCGGCATCGGGCGCTGTACCGCTAAGGATTGCGCCGCGCGGCGTATACTTGACGCGGATCGGATAGTCGCCGACCTGTTCCCTCAACATGGCCCGCAGATCCCCGATCGGTTGCGTGACGACAATATGCAACTCGGCGAGAACCTCGCCTTTGTCGTCCAAGGCGAATAGGCTGGTCCGCCCGGATTTCTTGCCAAAGACGAAGATGGTTTTGTTCGAGGGTGCCTGATAATCCGCGGCTGGCGCGGGCAGAGGACTGTCTTGCCGAGCGAAGAGGAAAGGTTCAGCGTGGCATTGATGCTATTGGAAGCGGCACGCGGCGTCCCTTCATCCCCGTTTTCTTGGGCTGCGGCAGAAAGTGGAGATAACAGCATGAGTGCGCAGAGGAGAGGGCCCAAGCAAGGACAACCGGTAGCTCTCAAATCGTCGATGAGGGTCGGTCCCCGATTGGTGCCAGGATGACGAGTTCGAACTATTTTCAAGACAGTCTTTCTTTCACATTCGGTCAACTATGCGGATGCCGCGTCAGGCAATTCAAGAATGTAACCAATGCCACGCACGGTCTTGATCCGTGGCGTTGCACCTGACCTCGTCAGATGTCCACGTAAGCGATAGATTCCGACTTCAAGCGCGTTGGTTGATACCTCTTCGTTGAACGAATAAAGGTGACCTTCCAACTGCCCACGCGGCACGATGCGGCCTGCACGGTTAAGCAGATGCTCAACAATACATAGTTCGCGGCGTGCGATCGTCAGCGGATGACCTGCAACGGAAACCTCTCGGCTGATCGGGTCGAAGTTGAGATTGCCAAATACAAGGATGGGGTCGGTCATCCGTATCGACCGGCGCTGAATGGCTCTCATTCTGGCGATGAGCTCCAGAGGAGAGACCGGCTTGAGGAGAAAATCGTCTGCGCCACCGTTGAAAATGGCAATGCACTTCTCGCAATCGTCAAGACTACTCATAATGACGACAGGAACTGAATGCCCCTCGCTCCTTAGCTGCCTCAGCCAGTCCAAGCCATCGCCATCAGGCAGAGCCAACTCTAGCAGGAGAATTTCATAGCTCGCGCAAGAAAATGCACTCGACGCCTTTTCCAGAGTATCAACGACATCAACGGCGAAGCCGCCATCCCCGAGCGCAACTCGCACGGCGCGCGTAAGATCCTTATGATGATCCACGAGCAGCGTTCGCATTTCATGTCCTATCGAGAGAGGACAAACCATTGAACACGTCACCGTCGGCTATGAGACCGGGGCGAAAGCACAAGGCGCGCAACCCGTCGCAGTATTCGGAACTGCCCTTCCGAGGGGTAATCGGAGAACGCAAACCGCACCCCTGCAATAGCCGGAAGTGAGTACCTGTTGGCAGGCTGAAATACACCGGTCGGCCAGTCCATGATGCCAACAACACGCCTGCGATTTCTCTTCGCATCGATCCTCCTATCTGCGGCTCTGGATTCGCTAGGCCAGCGTCGCCGTCCAGAGCCCATGATTCCCTTGATAAGCTTTCGAGAAAGATTGGACACATTGATTGTTCGGATCGGGACGCATCCACATCATGGATGCATCCCGCTTATTGGCTAGCGTTTCGGGCTTGCCGAGCAGCGCTCTCCCGCCGCTGAAATCCGTCGAGAATAGCACCATCTCGCGCTGGTCGCGGCTCTGCGCGAAAGAAGGTGCAGCCCCGATCCACTCCCGCTGCTGATCTACCGCAAGGCGTTCACGAACCGCATATCTAAGAATGGCTTCCGTGCATAACGCCAGGAGATGATAAATGAAAATCCTATTCACGGCGGCGGCTGTCGCCTTGCCGGCGGTCACGGCTTTTTCTCCGGAACCGATCCCCGCAGACCTAAGAGAAACGGCATTGGCCATCTTCGAGGCTTTGCCCTCTACCACGCCGGCACTCCCCAACAACCCGATCACAGCGGAGAAGATCGCCCTCGGCAAGGCACTGTTCTTCGATACACGCCTCTCAGCGTCAGGCGTCCTTTCGTGCAACTCGTGCCACAACTTGGCCACCGGGGGCGACGACAATCTTGAAACATCGATTGGCCATGGTTGGCGTAAGGGACCGCGCAACGCGCCGACGGTATTTAATGCTGTCTTCAACAAAGCGCAGTTTTGGGATGGTCGCGCCGAAGACCTTAAGGCTCAGGCCAAAGGGCCGATCCAAGCCGGTGTCGAGATGGCCAACACGCCTGATCAGGTCATCGCCACGCTCAAGTCGATGCCGCAATATGTGGAGTGGTTCAATTCAGCTTTCCCGGATGGAGCCGATCGCGTTACCTTCGACAATCTGGCCAAGGCTATCGAAGCCTATGAGGCGACGCTGGTCACGCCGGCCCCCTTCGATGCCTTCCTCAAAGGCGATGATGCCGCCTTGACTTCCCAACAGAAACGGGGCTTGGCGCTTTTCATGGATAAAGGCTGCTCGTCCTGCCATGGCGGTATCAACGTTGGTGGCCAGGGCTTTTACCAATTCGGCGTTGTGGAAAAGCCCAGCACCGACGTCCTGCCGGAAAAAGACAAGGGCCGCTTTGCCGTCACCAATACAACCGACGATTCCTATGTTTTCCGCGCGGCGCCACTGCGCAACGTAGCACGCACCGCCCCATACTTTCATTCGGGCAAGGTTTGGGGCCTAAAACAGGCCGTCGCCATTATGGCGACCACCCAGCTCGGCGAAAATTTGCCGGAAAACGAAGTCGACAGCCTTGTTTCCTTCCTCGAATCGCTGACTGGAAAGGTACCGGAGGTCGCGTATCCCATCTTACCCGCCGAAACGGCCACGACGCCTCGACCTGTACCGTAGTGGGGGAGCCGGCTGCGGAAGGGTCGCAATCAACAAGATTGCGACCATCAGTGCCACGAGAGAATGGCGAGATCCATGAGAACGCAAATGCGGTTTCGCGTCCCATGATGGATAGCCTCTTCGACAGTCCGCGGCAGCTGATGGCCTTCCTCGGTCTAAAGCCGTCGGCGCAACAGACTTTCGGTCGATCGGGATCAGGAACCCGATCTCGCCGATTTTCTGAAATCTGTGACAGAAGCCGACCAGGCCGCTTCTCGACGCGTGCCCCGATAGCTAGTTGTTGGGTGCACACGCTGCTGAGGTCGGTCTTATAGCGCGGCGATCTGGGAGAGATCTCATCCTGGTCGCCGCGCATCGGTCCGACTTAATCGGCTGGCAAAGCGCTCCCCCGCTCATTGGGATGGCCAACCGCTGGTGCAGCCTCCAGCTGTTCCTTGATGCCCAAAGTAGATCAAGAGGATGAGCTAACGGCAGAGGCAAGACCTGGACCAGATGAGAGATTTCGTGAACGAATGGCGCCTGCCGACTGGCTGATGCAGTTTGCAGCAGCCGAGCTGTTGAGAGCTTTGGCTTCCTCTACGCCTTCGTCGAAAAGGAGCCTCCGAGGAAGGGAGGGGAGGGGCGTTTAGAGCCCCGACGCTTTGGTGAGGTTGACCCGAAAACGATCGCGCCGGCGCTGGTATTTGCCGGTCATCTCCGGCGGACGTGTGGCCAAGCTGTTTATAGACATAGCGCTCGACCCTCAGCCGGCGTGCGCGGCGATCTTTCGGAAGGCAGCTGGAAAGGCTGTTTGCCGGCCATTCGAGGCGCGCCCGCCTCGCCTCCTCGACCGGATGGATCTGAAAGCCCCATGGCGACCGCCGTTTGTCGCGTGCCGGTCGCCGTTTGCATTGCCAGCAGTCATGCGGGCCACGCTCGCAGCTCATTCGTCGCCTGCGAGGCCGTCGAACGCCTCAAGCAGCGCATCGACAATCGCCTGGCCGAGCGCCTGTGCTGTCTCACCGATTTGGGCTTCGCTTCCGTTGCGGACGGCGGTGGCGAGTTCCGAACCCTGATCCGTCAGGATCGCATTGGCCCGATCGATCGCCCATTGCGCGAAATCATCCCGGCTGTCGATGATCCTGGTTTCCATCAATGCGCACTCCCGCGTATAGGATTTGTTTAGCCTATTTGGGCGCCAGTCTGGACAGGACTCGGCCCCCGATCATTAAAGCGCACCTATATACGGTGCAGCCTTCAAATCGTGAACAGCGATGCGCTTCCGGACTCCAGCCGCGCGCCATGGTCAAACGTCACACGGTCGAATTCTCTTACGGAAGGCCCTGCAGCGCCACGGCCAGAACCTATTGGACCAGGGCTACCGATCTTTATCGGGAAGCAGGTAACCGTAAAGCCTTTGGCCGGAAGCTGGTCGAGGTTGGTTAGTTTTTCGAGGTGGCAATAACCGATCTCGGCTCCCGCCTTGTGTCCTTCCCAGATGATGCTGGCGTCGCCGGTTTCAGCATAACGTTTGGCGGTGAAGGGAAAGGGGGCATCCCAGCTCCATGCGTCCGCGCCGGTCACCCGCACGCCGCGTGAGGTCAGGAAAAGCGTGGCCTCACGGCCCATACCGCGCCCCTTGCCCAGATAGGCCGGGCTTGCCAGCTTGCGATATCCGCTCAGCTATCGGGATCTTGAAGAGATGTTCCCGTGAACGTGGCTTTGAGGTCGATCACAGTACGATCAACC
Organism: Mesorhizobium sp. CNPSo 4689; assembly: GCF_057784325.1. NCBI lineage: Bacteria > Pseudomonadati > Pseudomonadota > Alphaproteobacteria > Hyphomicrobiales > Phyllobacteriaceae > Mesorhizobium > Mesorhizobium sp. CNPSo 4689. Next base: position 21,448 of record NZ_JBWLUZ010000023.1, on the reverse strand, counting down.
GGTGGGTTCTGGCCTATGCGCCGATGATCGAAAAGCGGCTTCGCCAGTTTCGCCGCCACATTGCGGCTCAATCCAGGTTGACGAGACTTATGTCAAGATCCGCGGCAAATGGAGATGCCTGTATCGGGCCATCGACAAACACGGCAACCCGATGGATTTCCTGCTGATCGCAAAGCGATTGCAGGTCTCCGCGGAAGCGGACCGGCAGGTTGAGCATATGCTCGTTGATGATGCTCTAGAGCCCTCCCGGAACTCGTCGGACGTGAAGAAACGTTGACCCACAATTCGGTACCTGACAGGCCAGCGTTCCTACCTGGTACCGGCGTCACCAGTTGTAAACGTCCCTGCTACCAAGGAGATCGTCCTGTTGGAACAGGTCGCCAAAGCCGTATTCTTCCGATCAGGCTGCGCAAGCTATGAAACTGCGCGCCCAGGCTCGCTACGTCTCATGCCAGCAACACAAGGATCTACGCGCCGATTACCAAGCCATGCAGGCGATGAATGTTCGACAACACCGCGCCTACGTTTGAGAAATCCTTACACGCGTCGAGCAGCTTCAGGCAGACATCAACGGATCAGCCGCCAGCTGAACAGGTAGAGACTATGTAGTGGCGGGAGTCGGCCGAAAGCGTTGTTCATAAGCCGCAATGAATGTGTCCGGAATGGGTTCGCTGAAGAAGGGGAAATCCATCACTGACAACACGTCCGTCCTTGGCCGGACTGCACAGTCATCGAGCGCAGATCGCCATCCGGTGCCGAAAAAGAACACGCCGTAACGCGCCGCGAGCTCCGGCACCACAGGATGTAGCATGCTTAGGAAAACCGAAATCTCCGTTGCATTAACCCCGGCCACGTTTCTTGCAAAACCCGCACCGTCGAAGAAGGCATCTATAGCATCGAGTGCAGCCCATATGCGTGCCTCATGCATGGCTTCGGAATATTGTTCAACATCACGCATCCGCTCAGGATTTAGGTTGTCCACCGTCAGCTTTGCATTGGATCCGGTATGCTTGCGCAAAGCGGTTTCGAAGATCTGGATGCGAGCTGCCGCCCGAACCAGCCCTTCGATATTAAAATCGTTGTCGTCGCTGCCAAATGCTTTGGCAATGCGCGCTAAATAGTAGCGCAGCACGTTCGGATCGATATCTCTCGCCACCTCGTCGGCCCATATGGCGTGGTCACGACCTGTAGAAAATTTTGCCCCTTCGAGCTTATAATAATCTTGAATCGCATGATTGTGTGGAATTGGATATCCTCTTGCCAGCAAACTGGCGGTAACACCGACTGTGTAATAAAAGCGGTTGTCCTGCCCCATGAAAAATACGAGTTTGGTGTCACGGCTGCGCATGGTGTCATCATAGTCGGCGCCATTCTGCTTGCAGATGCGTTCTATCCCCGTATCGAAGCACCATAATCCTTCAAACCAAGTCAGTAAGGTCTGGCCTGCCACTTCTGCCGGGGCGACCAGAGTCACCCCGCGGTCGAAATGGCGCGACATAGGCAACGCCCGCAATTCCGTCCGAAGCCACTCGATTTCTTTGTGTTTTATGGTGTCTGGCCATCCACTGGTTTCGATAGCGCGATCCAGCGTCGGGGCAAGCCGCTCGAAGTTGAAATGCGCCTGCCGGATCGGACGTAGCGTTAGGGCATGGCCGCACGGTGTGTGGACCGGATTGCGGAGCAGACTGTGCTGGATTGCAAGGCCGCAGTTTTCACAAAGGTTGCTGTCGGTCGCGGCGTTGCAGGCCGGGCACTTGCCGACGGCAAGCGAGTCCGCTGCAAACTCGTTACACGACTCGCAATAGAGTTGCTCGGCGTCCCGCAGCTCGATATAGCCTGCCGCATCGAGCTGCTCGTAGATCGCAAGGCTACGCTGTTTGTGCTCTTCACTTGAGGTCCGGACAAATACGTCCGGAGCAATATGCACTGCCCTCAGACACTGCAGGATTTCGTCGATGTGCATTTGTGCGACATCATCGACCAACCTGCCAAGCTTGCGAGCCTTCACCAGCGTGTAGGTGCCATGCTCGTCCGCACCGGTTACATGATAGGCCACATGGCCGATCATGCGCTGATAACGCACGAAAATGTCGGCAAGAAGGTACACGCCGCCAATATGGCCAAGATGCAATTTACCGTTTGGGCACGGCGGGGCGGGGCATACGAAATAGGTTTGTCGGTTCTCGCTCACTTCAATCCCACCATATCGAGAGGAAGTTCAGACCCATTTCGGGGTCGGTATTTCTGATGGCATGCAGCTGGTGAGGCGCTATGTAGAACAGCATCGCCCCGTCGACGGGGGTGGTTTCGCCGTCTGCTTCGAACAAGCCGCTGCCCGAAATCAGTACCCACAGTTCGTGCTCGTGGTGCGAATGAAGCTCTACCGCACCGCCCGGCACAACCTCCACAAACGACGTGCCGAAGCCCGTCGTAACGGGCTGCGGGAGATGCTCCAGTAGCCGGCAAACAAGAACGCCATACTCTTCGCGCATTATTGAGCGGTCGATCAGTTTCGTGTACATGCCTCGCTTCCGCTCCGTGAGCTCAATCGCGATAGAAAATGCCGTTTGGAGGCTTAAGGTTTTCGAGGTCTGACACTTTGTTCTCGGGCGGATTATAGGCGCGCTTGAGCGCGTTATATTCGGCCCGCGTCGGTCCACCGGTTGAAGCGCGCTGGAACACCAAGTAGAGCACCCGCCGCGAACGGTCGCTCTTGTTCGGTAGCGAGTAGTGCGGCGCGTAGTCGTCGAAGATGAAGACGTCACCAGCCTTCCACGACACTGGTTCCCATGAGAACGTTTCGGCCACTTCAGGGTCGATCACACCACCGGCATCCATGGGGAACACTCCTTTCTTGTGGTTGCCAGGGCTGAAGAAAAGGCCGCCGTTGTCCGGGCCAGAATCGTCGATACCGATCGCAGCTATTGCATGAACCATGCGATCAGGCAGCTTGTGCGGGATGTGGTAAATGTCCTGATGGGGGCGATAGCCACCGCTGTCGGGATACTTGAAGATCAGCAACTCTTTGAGCCTGCGTGTATCTTCCTCCAGCAGCGTCTCGACGACCGACTTGATGCGCTGATCTGCAAGGAGCAAATCGCGTAGCTGATCGTGGAAATCGAGAAAGTTCTCGACCTTAGAGACGATCTTGCGATTCTCGGTCGTCTTCTCAAACCACATGAGCCATTTATCATCGCTGGTATCCCAGCGTGAAATATCTTCAACAATATCAGAGATACGTTCCAGAGCGGCGGGATCGAAGAACCGTTCGAGCGTGACGTATCCGTCTTTCTGCCACTTTTTTCTTTGTGCTTCAGTCAACATGCGAAAAACTTCCGTTTGGAAAGAATGATTTTGTCGGACATTCCAGTCGCGGCACTCGGGCGCAGGTCAGGTTGTGGGTCCACGGAGAGGGTACTGCATGGGATGTGGGACGGGACGCTACCCGGGCAGTGCGTTCCGCTGCGGGCGGATTGCAAGGCTTTGTTGTTCCTCCTCAATGGAGAGACCGTCCAGGCTCGTAAAGATCTGTCGATCCGATAAGTCTGCATAATATTCACGGCCGAGCATGCTATTGATGATGCGGCTGTTCCGGTTGGCAACCTTTCTCGCCTGACGCAACGCAACCCGTGCGCCACGCGTATCTTTGCCGCAAGTTCCCGTCCCAGTTGGGCGATCAGGGCGGGCACGTCAGCGACATGAGCTCCACCGATGTTCCAAAAACGGGTATCGTCGGGGAAGCTCGGCGCAGGACGGCCAACGTCAGGCCCAGCCGCGTCCAGGGCTTGCCGAAACTGGGCCGGATCAATCGCCTCATCTGGTCCAGCCGCGACACGCATCGCTAAAGGCCGATACCATCCGTTGACGTCCGACCCTGCCATGGCCGCCAGCGCCACCGCGCTCTTTCGAGTGAGCGACCTGGTAGGGGCTTGACGACCATAGGGGAAATGCACGCCCCCAGAATAATGCGATGCGCCGTTGGATCCGAAGGCTTGTTCGGTCACGATGATTTCGGAGAAGGCTCCGGCCTTCGCCGCAGCGGAGGCAGACATCATCCCTAGGATGCCACCGCCAATGATCAGTAGCCGACGAGTCATATCCCACTGCCCATTTCTTCGGCTACGGGGGCGGGCCAGCTCTCAATCGAGGTACGACTGATGAAACCAGGATGCTCGGGTTTCGCGCATGGCGCGTGCCCCAGAAGGCTGTCGAGGATGCGACGCGCGCGCCATGCCAGTAGGCTGAGGTTCGGATCAGCCAGCCCGCGCTGCCCGAGGCTCGCGTTTTGTGCGAAGATGCGTCTGTCACGCGGTCCGTCCCAGCGCACCGAAAAGTCCTCGCCAATAGCCAACTCATCGTCGATCTGCTCCAGCCGGTCAGCGATAGGTTCCAAGAAGTCCGGCTGCGCGTTATGGTAACCAGTAGCTAGGATAACGATGTCGGCCGTAACATCTGCGACATCCTCCATGCCGCGCTGCAGGGTCAGCCTGTGACCGGCCCCGGCGTTGATGCAGCGCGAAACGTTGCAACCCGGCCGCAATGTGATGTCGCATTGGTTTGGCTCGAGAAATGCGTGGCGGTACAGCGCCTGATAGATCGCGCGCAACGTGCTTTCCGAAATGCCGTCCGAGGCAAGCACGAAACGACGCAGGAGCAGCTTGCGCTGCGACTCGCTCATCCCCGCGAAACGATCCGAAAAGCAGGGCATGAACAACTCGTTTGTGAACGGGCTGTTGTCGAGAGGCAGGTAGTTTTCACGCTGCGAGACCCAAGTGATCGAGGCAGGCCGTCGTTCTTTCGGCAGGCCGACAAGGTGCAACAGCACCTCGGCTCCCGACTGGCCTGCGCCAACCACGCAGACATGCTTTTTCCGCACCTCAGGATGGATGTCCAGTAAAACGGATGAGTGGAACAGGTTGCGTCCAGTCCAGCCCTGAAACTGAGGCGGAATTTGCGCCTGCTTGCCAATGCCGATCACGACGTTTCTGGCGCCGAGAACCGCGTTATCCGTCCGCACCCGAAACTCCTCGTCAAAGCGGATTTCGCGCACCGTCTCGCCGCCACGGACAAGTGGGTTCCTATGAAAGGCCCAGTTGAGGTATTGCTCGAACTCAGCTCTGAGCACGGCTTCGAACTGTGCGTTCAGGAAGTGGTACAGACGTCCGTTCTCATAAAGGTAGTTTATGAAGGTGTAGGCTGATCGCGGATTCACCAGCGTGACCAGATCCTTGAAGTGGCTGACCTGAAGCTCCGAGAAATCGAATGCGATGCCTGGATGCCAGCGTAAGTCGACCTGCCGATCCAGGAACAGTGCCCCTTGCCCAACTTGCTCATGCATTTGACACGCAAGACTCAAATTAGACGGCCCAGCACCGACCCCAATGCAAGAGAGCTCCACTTATCTTGCTCCTATAGTGTTTCCCAAAGGCACCATGCTCGCGGCCAAAAGTGGCCATAGCGATTGGGCCTACGCCCCCTCGCGGGCATTCTCTCGAGCTGCGGTCCCCGGATGTGCGACTATGCCAAAGGCCTGCGCGCCTCCAAGGCCTTTGGTCTCAAGGTCGGCAATATCGACAGCGGGAGCGGCGTCATCCGGGTCCAGCACGGCACCGCTATTTGATGCTGTGGCGCAGCTCTTGCGCATCTTATGGGCTACTGTCGGCTGCCCAGACCGCAGGAATGGCAGTTTCCCGGCCGCGACGGAAGGGGCCCTATCCATATGTGCAGGTCCTGTATTCGGCCTTCCGCTGGCTTGGCGGCACCCGAGCACGGTCTTCACGGCGGCGACGGCATTTTCGGTGGGCGTGATCATAGGACTATGTCTCGGTGATGCGTTCGAAGATCTCGATGCATGGATCGTGCCGGAGAAGGAAATTTGTCAAAGCAATAAGTTAGCGGATTTGCCATTCCGTCAGAAACCTTGCATCGTCGGAAATCCGACATTGATCGGATAGGAGCCGCCTCGCGGCGGTGCCCCTCCCACGCAGCGGCATATGGGTCACTTACCGCGACGGTCGACCGAATTAAGCTTGGGCAGAGACATAGAGGCGGGGAAGACCGAGGTCGTCGAAGTAAAGGTCGCGCAGAGCCTGTTAGACCGCCGGGTGTCCTGCCATGCACCAGAACCTCGTAGGCGAACCGGCGGCAACCGCAGCACTCGCGGCGGCGGACTTGCGCAAGCCGGCGACTGAAGGCGGCGGGCTCCGTCAGATCGGCGATCTCGCCGAAGAAGTTCAGTCTGCCCGCTTATAGGCGGCCTGTTGTTTTCCAGGAAGAGGCGTCTAAACAGACGCGACGGGACGCGCACCCGGCAGAAATTCAGCGCATGCCGTCAGGCGAGACAGCACGATACGATGGAGGTGGGGATGACGTTGACGTTCTGGCCCCAACGGTGCAGCACCGCGATGAGCCGATCTCGGCGCCGACATGCTTGCGTGCGGCGCCTATCGTGCGCAGCATCGCGGCCGCCGCCTTGAACAGAATGGCGTACCGCAAGCGAGGTTCCCGCAGCTGCCGTGGAGCTGAACGTCGAAATCAGCGAAATCCCGTGCGGCCGCTGACGGAGTCCGAGGAGTATCGTCCACGTCCGCCATGCACCTGGAGCGTCATACGTTGGCGATCGGTGGCGCGAGACGTGACGGCCCGGCTCAGTGACGGGGAAGGGCAAGGACCGACTGCTCTGATTTGCGGCCCGAGCTTGTCGGCCGCTCAATCGAAAGCGTCACTTGAGGTGGAAGCTCTCCCCTGTGCAATTCGAGCACACGTTCATCCAGTTGCTTATCTACCGACGTGAGACGATGGTTCATACGAAGGTAGTCTGTCCAGGTCGGCGTGTGGAATGTCTCTGTCCATTGCAAAGGCTTCTGAAGGTTGCGCTGGAGCGTCCAGTGCCGAGCACCGACGCGGCTGTGTACATGCCGGCGCTGGCGCATGAGATCGAGGAAAGCCTCAAGGTTTTTCTCCGGTATCAGATACTCGACTTTGACCACGATGGGACCGCTTCTCGGCTTCAGATCAAGCGCGACCGCGGGAGCGTCGAATTCCTCCAAAGGGTCGGGCTCGGACTCGCGGCGCTCACGGAGGGGAAACAGGGCCCCGGCTGCAGCGACCAGTAGGAGAGCTCCAGCCGATCCTTCCAGCGCCCAGGTGAGGGAATGGTTCTCGGCCACCGTGCCCCACACCCAGCTGCCGGCCGCGATGCCGCCATCTATCAATGCATAGTAGATCGAGATCGTGCGTCCAACGACCCAGCGCGGGCTCGCCAGCTGCACGCTCACGCCAACCCCGGACCAGGCGGTGACCCAGCCCGCGCCGCCCAAGGCGAGTGCAATTGCCGCCACCGCAATGGAAGAGGTCAGTGCCAGGGAAAGGGAACACGCCGCGCAGGCGACGCAGGAGAGCCTCATCAGGCGTTCTTGCGACAGGCTACGTCTGAATGTGCTGTTGGAGATGCCGGCGAAGACGGCGCCTGTCCCGAAGCCGGCCATCAGCGAGCCGTAGGCAAGCGGGCCTCCTCCCAGCTGATCGCGGACAACCAGCGGCAGCAGCGCGAGTATGGCGATGCTCGCCAGGCCAAAGAGGGTTCCGCGCGCGATCGCCGCCTTGATTTCCGATGACATCGCCGTGAAGCGCAGCCCGTCGTAGATCGCCGTCCTCATCGACTCGCGTGGAAGAGGTGACGAGCGAACCTTCCACTTGCAGCGCCATATGGCGCCCAAGGGTACCAAATAGGTGAGCGTGGTCACAGTAAAGGCCGCCAGAAGCCCGAACGAGGCAACCACGATGCCGCCGAGCGCCGGGCCGACGGTTCGGACAGTGTTGAAGCCAACGGAGAGCAAGGTCACGGCAGCGGGAACGTCGCGTCGGTGCACGATATCTCCAACCGAAGCTTGCCAGGCGGGATCGTTGAGAGCGCCGCCGCATGCGATCAAGAAGCTGAAGCCGAGGATCATCCACGGACTCACAAAGCCCAGCGCCACGGACGCAGTGAGCATCGCTGAGGCCATCACCATAAGGCAGCGGCCGGCGAACATGACCCGGCGCCGACTGTAATTGTCGGCGAGAGCCCCGGCGAAGACGGACAAAATGAAAGCCGGCAGGTTCGATGAAGCCTGCACCAGCGCAACCATCAGATCGGAAGTCGAAATCGTTGCCATCAGCCAGCTGATGGCAACAGTCTGCATCAACCAGCCGAGACTGGAAACCTGGGTGGCGAGCCAAATCGAACGAAAGGTCGGCTGCATGAGTGGCGCAAACGTCGTTGGCACAGCAAAGTCTTCATCTGAGCCAGCCACCCTACTCATCTTTTTTGCGAGCCTTTGCTTTCCGAATATCGGCCGCGCTGTCTCGCATGTAATCCCGACTGGATCGTGGCGGCCGTGGGGGAGGGACCATGCCGATGGGAAATTATTTTAACGCGTCGACGCTCCGTTCAACGTCGAGCGGAACGAAAGCCCGGACGACGACAGCAGGAGAGCCAGCCGCCCGCAGAGGTGCTCAGGAATGGTTTAGATTATCCCGGAGTTCTTCGGTTGCCGAAACTTCGATTATGCGCTGATGCGTTGGGATAAGCGAAGTGTTGTGACACAATTCAGTCAAAGCCAATGGCCAGATGCTTGCCGATCCTGCGGACGCCCTCACAGGGATGCGGGATAAGCGGCAGCTGAAGCCGTTCAGGTGGTGTCGTCCAATGCGAGCTTCGACTTCGCTGTTTGATTGCTCAGGAGGAGCCTGCAAAGGGAAACGGGAGCCTCTTCCGATCCTTGCGATGCCCTTGAACTCGCTTTCGTGGAGAAGCGTGGTCGCCAGTCCAGCCGTTTCCCAGTGAACGGCAAACCGCCGCAAAACTGTCACTCACTGCCATGTGGCGGCATTCCTCTGCAGTCTCTCGAACACAAAAAGCTTGCCTTTACGAACGCTGTCTTCGAGTGGGCTCGCCATCGCCAAGTGCGCCGCAATCGCGCTGGCCAGCATGCAACCCGTCCCGCGCATCGACGCGGCAAGGCGGGACATGTCGAAGTGGATCGGTTCTTGTTCGTGGCGCAACAGAATATCGGTAGATCGGGGTCCCGCTGCATGGCCGCCCTTGATCAGAATGGCCTGCGCGCTGGCGGCCAAGAGTTCCTGGCCTTGCCGCACCGCGTCTTCCTCATCAACTGCTTGCTCCGCGCCGATAAGGAGCGCCAGCTCGATGAGATTGGGTGTGACCAGACAGCAAAGCGGCATCAGATCACGCTTCATGACCGCGACGGCGCCGGCTTTCAGGAGCGCCCGGCCTGACGTGGAGGCCAGCACCGGGTCGAGTATCGCCGGCACGCTCGGATTTTCGCGCAGCACGGCGGCAACGGCAACGATGATCTCTGCCGTGGCAAGCATGCCGATCTTGATGGCCGCCACCTTGTTGGCCTGCAGTGCAGCCGTCATCTGATCGGCCACCAGGCCGGGTTGCAGATGATGGACGTCCATGACGGCTTCGTGCGTCTGCACTGTCAGCGCGGTGACAGCAAGACAGGCGCGCACGCCAATGGAAGAGATCGTCTCGATATCGCGTGCAATTCCGGCACCTCCGCTGGAGTCCGACCCACCAACGACAAGCACATGCGGTTCTCGCCTCAGCGCCATGGCGTTGTCTTTTCGATCCATTCTTGCGTGCGCGCTACGGGGTCGTCGTTCAGCGTGATGTCGGTCACCACCGCCGCGCTGTCCGCGCCAGCCGCGAAGATACTGTCGAGCCGGTCGGGGATGAGGCCACCGATGGCGACCAGGGGGATCGGCGCGACCCGGCGCTTCCATTCGCCGATCCGTTCGACCCCTTGCGGGCCCCATCTCATCTTCTTCAGGATGGTCGGGTAGATGGGGCCGAGCGCGATATAGTCCGGTTCGGCGGCGAGGGCCGTCTCGAGTTCGGCGTGATCGTGGGTCGAAAGTCCAAGCTTCAATCCGGCGTACTTAATCGCCAGCAGGTCGGCCGCAGCCAAATCCTCTTGGCCGAGATGGACGAAGTCGCAGCCTTCCTCAATGGCCAGCCGCCAATAGTCGTTGACGATCAGTTGGCAGCCATGGACCGCGCAGACGTCGCTCGCGCGGCGGATTTCCGTCCGAAGCGTGGCCTCGTCGTGATCCTTGATGCGCAACTGAACCAGCTTGACACCAACCGGGACCAATCGTTCCATCCAGGCGGCGCTGTCTACGATCAGGTAGAAGGGATCGAGCTTCATGAGAAGACGGCCCTGCCGAATGTCGGCGTCGATGGCATGGCGACTTCGCGCGGTTCGAGCATTCCCGAGCCGAAGGCTTCGCGGCCGGCATCGACCGCCTGGCCGAACGCGCGCGCCATGCCGACCGGATCAGCTGCCCTGGCGACCGCCGTGTTCAGGAGCACGGCGTCAAAGCCGAGTTCCATGACGGTTGCGGCGTGCGACGGCCGTCCCAGCCCCGCATCAACAATCAGCGGGACGCCAGGGAAATGTGCGCGCATCGAGCGCAACGCTGGAATGTTGATCGGTCCGAGGGCGGAACCGATCGGCGCGCACCACGGCATCAAGACCTTGCAGCCTACCTCCAGAAGCCGCTCGGCGACTACAAGGTCGTCGGTGGTATAGGGGAATACTGAAAAGCCGTCCTCGCACAGGATGCGGGCGGCTTCGACCAGGCCAAACACGTCCGGCTGCAGCGTGTCGTGATTGCCGATCACTTCGAGCTTGATCCAGGTCGTCCCGAATACTTCGCGCGCCATTTTCGCGGTGATAACCGCTTCCTTGACGGAGTGGCAACCAGCGGTGTTGGGCAGGATTCTTACGCCGAGCGCGCGGATCAGCGACCAGAATTTTTCGCCAGCCCGGCCGTCCGCCATCTCGCGGCGCAAGGAAAGGGTCACCACCGCCGTGCCCGACGCCTTGACCGCATCGGCAAGGATTGCCGGCGAAGGATATTGAGCGGTGCCGAGAAGCAGGCGCGACGGAAGCTCGGTTCCATAAAGCTCTAACATGATCTAGCCTCCCTGCATGGGCGAGAGGATTTCGACCCGGTCGCCATCGCTTAGCTGGAACTCCGCCCGGTTGGCTCTGTGCACGAGGTCGCTGTTGACGGCCGTTGCCAGCCAATCGCCCTCATAGTCGAGCGCGGCAAGCAGCGCCGCCAGCGTAGAGGCGTCAATCTCAAGCACTTCGCCGTTGACGATCAGTTTCATTCGCAAGCTCCATGGATTTGTCGTGATTGACGAGAATTTCGGCTGCCCGGCGCGCCATGGCAGGCGCCAGAAGAAAGCCGTGGCGATAAAGCCCGTTGATCGCGACCGTGGTTCCAAGTGCTTCGACACGCGGCAGGTTGTCGGCAAAGGCCGGACGAACGCCGACACTGGTTTCAACGATCTCGGCCTCGCCAAAGGCCGGATGGAGGCCATAGGCGGCACCCAGAAGCTCCATCATCGAACGCGCCGTGACTGGTCCGGCGGACTGGCTTTCAATCATCGTCGCGCCGATCATGAAACGGTGGTCGGTGCGCGGCACCATGTAGAGCGGAAAGCGCGGATGCAGCAGCCGGACCGGGCGCGACAGCGAGACATCAGGCGTGCGCAGGATCAGCATCTCGCCGCGAACGCCACGCAGCCGGTCGTCGTCCGCTGCCATTCCCGTGCAGTCGATCTGACGATCGAAACCGGAACCATGCCGCGCGTCGGCGCCGAAGCGGAACTCGACACCCATGGCTGCGAGCTTGTCATGAAGTGCTACCATCGCCTGGCGCGGGTCGAGATGAGCCTCATCGGGGAAGAGCAATCCGCGTCGGAACCGGCCGGCGAGGTCGGGTTCCAGGAGCGCAATTTCGTCTTCATCGACATGTCGGTGACCCGACGTGCGGCTGGCGAACCGGTCGAGCTCCCCCGCATCGCGCGGCGCGGCCACAACCAGTGTTCCGGCCCGTGTCACCTGACCGGGCAGTACCGCATCCCACCAGTCGGCGGCGTCGCGTCCGAGATCCAGCACCGGCTGCTCGGCGCTTTCACGCTCGCACCACGGCGCCAGCATGCCGCCGGCGAACCACGACGCATTGCCGCCAAGGGTATACCTGGTCTCGATGACGGTGACCGCCGCGCCGCGCGCCGCGAGTTCGAAGGCGGCGGTGAGGCCGGCGACGCCGGCCCCTTTGACCAGCACCCTCATGACGGTTCCGGCGCGTCTGGTATGAGCGGCACGCCGGTCTCGTCAGCTGGCATGTAGAGATTGCCGCCCTCGCGGTATTTCGCCGCCATCGCCGCCATGCCTTCCTTCTGCGCCTCGGCGCGGATGTCGTGGGAGATGCGCATGGAGCAGAATTTCGGTCCGCACATCGAGCAGAAATGCGCCACCTTGTGCGCCTCCTTGGGCAAGGTCTGGTCGTGGAAGGAACGCGCGGTTTCGGGATCGAGCGACAGGTTGAACTGGTCTTCCCAGCGGAACTCGAAGCGCGCGCGGGAAAGGGCATCATCCCTGACTTTCGCTGCCGGATGGCCCTTCGCCAGGTCGGCGGCATGGGCGGCGATCTTGTAGGTGATCACGCCGGTCTTGACATCGTTGCGATCGGGAAGGCCGAGATGTTCCTTCGGCGTGACGTAGCAGAGCATGGCGGTGCCGAACCAGCCGATCATGGCAGCCCCAATGCCTGAGGTGATGTGGTCGTAGCCCGGCGCGATGTCGGTCGTCAGCGGCCCCAGCGTATAGAACGGCGCCTCGCCGCAGACGGCGAGCTGCTTGTCCATGTTCTCCTTGATCTTGTGCATCGGCACGTGGCCGGGCCCCTCGATCATCACCTGGCAATCTTTCGCCCAGGCGATCTTCGTCAGCTCGCCCAGCGTTTCCAGTTCGGCAAATTGCGCCGCGTCGTTGGCATCGGCAATGGAGCCCGGACGAAGTCCGTCGCCGAGCGAAAAGGACACGTCATAGGCGCGGCAGATGTCGCAAATCTCGGCGAAGTGCTCGTAAAGGAAGCTTTCCCGGTGATGGTGCAGGCACCATTTGGCCATGATCGAGCCGCCGCGAGAGACGATACCCGTGACCCGGTCGACGGTCAGCGGGATATAGTGCAGCCGCACGCCGGCGTGGATGGTGAAATAGTCGACACCCTGTTCGGCCTGTTCGATCAGCGTGTCGCGGTAGACCTCCCAGGTCAGATCCTCGGCGACGCCGCCGACCTTTTCGAGCGCCTGATAGAGCGGCACCGTGCCGATCGGCACTGGCGAGTTGCGGACGATCCAATCGCGAATGTTGTGGATGTTGCGGCCGGTCGACAGGTCCATCACCGTATCGGCGCCCCAGCGGATCGCCCACACCATCTTTTCGACCTCCTCGGCCATCGACGAGGTGACCGCCGAATTGCCGATATTGGCGTTGATCTTGACCAGAAAATTGCGGCCGATGATCATCGGTTCGCTCTCTGGGTGGTTGATGTTGGCTGGAATGATCGCGCGTCCGCGAGCCACCTCGTCGCGCACGAATTCGGGCGTGACGAAATCGGGAATCGCCGCGCCGAAGGCTTGGCCGTCGCGCTCAAGCTTGCCGCGTAGGACCTCGCGTCCAAGGTTCTCGCGGATGGCAACGAACTCCATCTCGGGCGTGATGATGCCGGCGCGCGCGTAGGCAAGCTGGGTCACCGCCTTGCCGGCTTTGGCCCTGAGCGGCCGGTTGCGAACGGGGAATTCCGGCGTCAGGCGCTCGCCCGCCGCAAATCCATTGTCTTCCGGCCGGACGTGGCGGCCGTCATAGGCTTCGACATCGCCGCGCGCCGTAATCCATTCATGGCGAAGCCGGGCGAGGCCCTTGTCGATGCTGGTTTCGACAGTCGGGTCCGTATAGGGGCCGGACGGATCATAGACGGTGACGGGCGGTTCACCCGCCGTCGGATGGACGGAGATTTCTCGCATCGGCACTTTGATGTGCGGGTGGAGGACGCCGGACTTGTGGATTTTCCGTGAGGCAGGCAGCGGTCCCGTCGACACGGCTGGGGTGAGGGCATTCATCTTGAGGCTCCTTTGCTCATGCATTGGAGACCCAGTTCTGTGCCGGAAGGATGAAAAGACGCTTCTGTCGACCTGCCGAAACAGGACCTCGGGCGTAAACTCCCGCAAAGCGCTTGCACCGTCCCTACGCCAGTATGAACTGGATCAGGTTCAACGGGTCACTGCGCCGCGAAAGCCAGCAGTATCTCAGCCCCTTGCCGGGACTCCCCTGGTGAATGCTTGGAATTGAACGGGCCGGCGCTATTTTGTCAAGCGCCTTCGAGATGCGGCGGTAGGCCGCCTACCAAACCCAGGGAAATGCGCGCGCAGGTGTCGGCGACAAATCACGCCCCGGAGACCTAAGCAGGGATAAGGGGATCGCCGAACCGTCGGGCTGAAAGATCGATCCTTATGAGGATCACGCCTGCAATCGGCACCAAACGTTTGCGCGTAGATCTGCCCTGCCTCCGTCATTGGTCAGCCCGGCGAAATCCTTTCCGCGGCCGCGGTTCGACAGGTGGCCACCATTTGGTGAAGGAAACGGAAGGGCATATTGGCCAGCCGCTCGGGCATGTCGATCAAGGCGTCAACCTGCTGCCGGAATTGAGCTGCAGAAAGGCGATTTCTTCGGGAAGGTCCCGTTCGAAAGGATTGCGACAACCGCGCTGCCACGGAACGGTCGTCGAGAACATCGCTAAGCTGTCCAAGGCCTCTGCTGTGACTTACTGGAGCATGCCGTTAGCGACGAGCGGAAATCCATTGCCGCGCTTACGGGGCAACGCGGTCGAGAAAAGCATCGAATGCGGCAGCAACAGCGCGAATCACAAAGCGATGCTCCTGCCGCAGAGCCGAGGCGTGGCCGCCCTAACGATGACGCTTACGGCCTGGGCCATGCTCCAAGAGCCGGACGCCCGACCTTCGCTCGTGAATATGTCGGCGTCAGTGGCGCGTCTCGCCTGACGTATCGAGACGGTGCCGCCGCAAGATGTCTCAATCTCGAGGTTTCATAGCAGACTACAGCCGTCGATGTTGAACGAAATTGTCGCGTATCGAACCAACGAACCATGTCCGAAACGCTTGCGTGTCGTGCTCAGTTTGACCCTCAAAGCAAAAAAGAAAGGAGCGCGACGAAGGTGCGCCAGCCAACTTGAGTGTCAGCGCGTAGCGACGTCTTCAGCATGGCACGTCACTTGCTCAGTCAACTTTGGAAGCCCTTGTGACGGTCTGCCCCACAACAAGTGGAAGGTGACTATGGCGATTGGCTCAGAAGTGCTGAATTCCCCGGGGCAACCGACTTTCGCTGAAGATCTGCGTCGAGGACAGCACGCCGAGGCATAGGAGTTGCAGTCATAATGAAAATCACGAGCCTTCTTCTCGGTTCAGTTGCAGGCCTGATCGCAGTTTCCGGTGCTCCCGCCGCCGACGCGATCGCCGTCGCTGAGCCAGATCCGGCCGAATACGTCAATATCTGCAACGTCTACGGCGCTGGCTACTTCTACATTCCCGGCACCGAGACCTGCCTGCGCATCGGCGGCTATGTCCGTTATGACATCGGCGCGGGCGATACGGGATCGTATGGCGCAAGAAACTCGAATGCGAGGATTGGCGTGGATCAAGGTACATGGCGAAACAACACGCGCTTCACGTTCAAAACTTGGACCCGTCAAGAGACCGAACTCGGCATGTTGAAGACCTATGCCGAAACCCGCATGAACTTCGGCAATCGCAAAACTTCGAGCCCGGACAGTCCTCAGAACTATTCCTTCGATACGGGCATCTCGTTGACCTCCGCCTGGATCCAGCTTGGTGGCCTCCGAGTTGGTAAGGATGGGTCGGCCTTCGATGAATATATTGGCCACGCCGGGAACGTCCTCAATCAAATTCTTTTTCCGTACGGCGACTTCGATACAAACGTGGTTCAGTACTACATTGACGCCAGTAATGGCTTTTCAGCTGTGGTTTCACTCGAAGGAGGCTCGGGCGTAGTCGGCACTATCGACAGCTATGTTCCGCACGTAGTCGGCGGCGTGAAATACACACAAGGCTGGGGCGCGATCACCGGCGTTGTCGCTTATGACAGCAACTACGAATCGGTTGCCGGCAAGGTCCGCGTCGATGTTAATGTCACCAACGAATTGTCGCTGTTCGGAATGTTCGGCTTCGGCTCCAATGGCGAGCTCAACGATGACGCCACTAACGCAATCGACGCTCATGGTCGCGGTTACAAAATCTGGGGCGGCAGTTGGGCTTTCTGGGCCGGCGCTACTTACAAGTTCAACGAGAAGACTTCGTTCAACCTTCAGCTCTCCGGTGATCAGCTGAAGAACTATGGCGTGGCTGCAAACGTCGCCTATACGGTCGTTCCAGGTTTCTCGATCACAGCCGAAGTCGACTATGACGACTACGGCAACTCCGGTGTAGGCATGATCGACACTTCCAAGTCGAACTTGACTAACGCCGATAAGAAGAACAGCGTCGGCGGCATCCTTCGTTTCCAACACTCATTCTAATCGAATGAAAAGCTGCATCTCCATGGTCCGATTGATATGCCCGCTTTACGCAATACACAATTCATCTGCGGTGGCGACACCGGTATAGGCAAGACCAAGATCATCCGTAAATTCCTGCGCAATCATCCGGCCTCGATCGGGGCACAGGCATCACCAGCATGCCCGTCGTGGCCATGCAGATGCCGGCCGAACCGCTGGAACGGGACGTTTATGGCGGACTTCTTACCGCGCTCGGCGCACCAGGGCCGATGACGGACTCCACCTATCGTCTGGAGGAGGTTTGCAGGAGCCTTTTGCGCAGCATGGGCGCCCGCATGCTGATCATCGACGAAATCCACGCGATGCTTGCCGGCAGCTTCCCGATCGATCCAGCAGCGCCTTGACCGACGACGGCTGCCATTGGCGAGCGCCACGCGGCGTGCGTTCATGCATCCGTTCCAGCTGTGCTCCGATCTCGACCAGTGTGAGATCCGGATCGGCGAGCGCAATGCCGGCGACCAGGGTCATCAGCCGGTCTTCCGCCGGCCGGCGAGGGGCGCGTTTGATCAGGGCGGGTTCGGCGATGCGTTCGCGAACAAGCCGATGCACCGCGCGCCGCAGCCGCTCGATCGTCCAGCTGTGTCCTTTTCGGTTCAGAACTCGCACCACGTCGTCCCTATGCTGCGGCCGCAACCGCCGCACGGTCGGAAACCAGGTCTGGGCGGAGGTGATGAGACCGTCGAGATAGGCGCGCTCCCGCGCCGCCGCGATCGCCCGAACAGCTTCAGGCCGGCGTTCGCGAAGCCCCGGGTTGCCAGCCAGCCTGCCGCGCGCCTTGGCCGCCTTCATGCCCGCCTTGGTGCGTTCGGCGATCAGGGCGCGCTCAAGCTGCGCCACCGCGCCGAGCACCTGCACCGAGAACATGCCTTGCGGCGTCGACGTGTCGATCGGATCGCGGAGCGAGCGGAAGTGCGCCCCGCGTCTCAAGCTGTTCGATCACCTCCAGCAGATGGCTGACCGACCGGGCGAGGAGGTCGAGCCGTACGACGACGAGGCCGGCGGCGATCTCACGCATCAGCTTCGCCAGCAAAGGCCGGGAGTGCGAAGCGCCGGATCCTTGCCGCTGGTGAAAGCATATGGCAGCCCGCGGCCTTGAGTTCGTCGACCTGGGCGTCGGGCCGCCTTGGCTCCGGTCAGGGCCCTTCCTTAGACTAGGTGTTTTTGACCGGCTTGCTGACGTCGGCCACGCCCCTAGTTCCGAGTGCCTGGAATTGCTTGGCCTGCTCCACAAAGAGTTCGACCCGTTTGCGCAAGAAGGTCGACTGCAGCGCGATAAACTGCGACGGCAGCTTGGCGCCAACCAGCGCCTGCAGATGGGAGAGGTCTGCCTCGGCGTTGGCCCAAAATGTAGCGATCGCCTTCAGCGGCAGTTCGATACCGACCGCCGTTGTGTTTTCGAAGATAGTCTTGACCATCTTCTGGGCGTCTTCAGCGCCCGGCGTCACTCTGAGAAGAGCTCCTGTCCACTGCTCGACCGTTTCGGCGACCAAATGCAGCTGATCGGCCGCTTTGACAGGGTCAAATGCGGGAAAGTGGATAATTTCGGCGTCTTTATCTTCGGACTTGACCATTTCGTTATCCTTCTGGTCAGCGATCTCTCTGACGTTCACGGGCTCCTTTCGCCTTTGGCAGGCGAAGCGCCGATTCGTCCGCCGCTCGTGGTCGTCTCTGCCATTGTTCTCTATGACGGCCATGAAACGGGCGGCAATGCGCAAGGACATTTCAACTGTAACATAAATGGCGAAAAATATGACAATTATAATTGATTAAGTGTTCTATACGTGTTTTGACTCGATATTGCGATTGCGTTAAATTCTGCAATATGTTGTCAGGAAGTTTTATATAAACTTTGCAGCAGAAAGCTACCAATTGCTGTAACGTTTACTCCACTTCTGGGTCCAAGCTGCCAAGCCATCAGAATTCCAATTTGCTGCCCTGGCGCCATCGTTTGGACAGGGAAGACTTATGGTTTAAGAAAGCACCTCCAATTCCATGGTTGCTTTCAAAACCCCAACGTGGGCTCTTATCGAGAACGTTTCCTGCTGTGTTCAGGAAGGCTGCGGAGCCATTCTCGAGGCGGAGAATGGAACGGAGTTTGTCGATTTTCTCTCCGCCGCAGGCGTGATGCGCATTTGATAAGTGCCGCAAATCAATACACGGCGAGCTTGGACGGTAGCCCGCCGCGCTCGATGCCATGGGCGACGTGCGCGGCTGCCCGGTGCTCGACACCGGCCACTCGCGATCTGAGCTTGGTCTGGGCGAGGTGGCACAACGATCTCACTGACCGACCGCACCTGACCGCATCAGCCATGCAGAGCCCAACAAATAGGAGACAAAGCCATGCTCGAACGCAATCACAACGAGGAGGCCACGGCCACCGTCGCGGGAATCTCGGCGCAGTATTACCGCATCGCACTGGTGTTCCAGGGCGGCGGCGCGCTCGGCGCCTACCAGGCCGGCGTCTATCAGGCGCTGGCCGACGCCGGTTGCGAGCCGACCTGGCTGTCCGGCGTCTCGATCGGCGCCATCAATGCCGCCATCATCGCCGGCAACGAGCCGAGCCGCCAGCTGCAGCGGCTCGAGCAATTCTGGCAGACCATTTCGGGCCGCGACATCTGGGCCTATAAGCCGGAAGGCGACTTCTACCGCGACATCCGCAACCGCACCTCCTCGTGGATGACGATGACCATGGGCCAGCCCGGCTTCTTCAAGCCGCGCAACCCCAACCCGTGGTTCCAGCCGCCCGGCGCCGATGGCGCGACCAGCTTTTACGACACCGCCGAACTCAAGGACACGTTGGAGAGCCTGATCGACTTCGAAGTGCTTAACAACGGCAAGAAGCGGCTCAGCGTCGGCGCCGTCAATGTCAGGACTGGCAACTTCGTCTATTTTGACACAGACAAAGTGCGCATCGGCCCGGAGCACATCATGGCGAGCGGCGCGCTGCCGCCGGCCTTCCCGTCGATCCGCATCGACGGCGAATATTACTGGGACGGCGGCATCGTCTCCAACACGCCGCTGCAATATCTGCTCGACCAGAAAGAAGACCGTTCTGCCTTGGTGTTCCAGGTCGACCTGTTCAGCGCTCGTGGCGTGCTGCCACGCAGCATGCCCGACGTGCTGTCCCGCCACAAAGACATTATGTATTCGAGCCGTACACGCCAGAACACTGACAACTTTCAGCGCATCCATGCGCTCAAGATGAAGCTGCTCGACGCGCTGAAGCGCGTGCCGCCGGACCAGCTGAAGGACGGCGAGAAGGAATTGATGGCCGACTATTCCGACGCCGGCATGGTCAACATCGTCCACCTGATCTACCAGCACAAAGGCTATGAGGGTCACGCCAAGGACTACGAATTCTCCGGCACGTCGATGCGCGAGCACTGGGAGACAGGCTTGGAAGACACCCAGCGGACCTTGCGCCATCGGAAGTGGCTGACGATGCCAACCAATGTCGATGGCGTCGCTATCCGTGACCTGCAGCGCGAAGACCCGACCTGAGATCCTTGCCGGCGCTTCGCCAGATTGACGATCCCCAACGCGCACACTTCAGATGCATAGGTTTTCTGGGTCTAGGTCTATCTGTTCGCGAAACAGGACTGGGCGAACAGAGTTTCGTAGGTTGGCCGCGCTGTACCGGGCGAAAATAGAAGGCCGATCTGGTGGCTGAGCTAAAAGCAGGGGTCCTGTTGGAGATCGGTGATAACGACTAAGCGAAAGTTGAAGAGGGAAGCCTTCGAGGCGATCCAAAGCGTCGTGGAAGGCATTTACCGGGGTGTCCGACGCGCCCATTTCGGCAGGATCGATGAGGAAAAACGGATGCGCTCCGCTTCACCGTTCGCGCCGCGATCCCGGACCTTCACCCGGCTGACGGGCACCGCCCCGCTTTCTATCAGGAGATCATCAAGGTCCTGATCATTATCGCCGCCGTAATTGCCGACGTTTATCGCCAGAAGAGCCGCAAGGTCTGATGCAGCGGCGGCTACTGCAGATTTCACTAAATTGGGACAGCGTTTCAGTAAATCGCGGACAAGCGAGCTGTTTCCCCTGAGGCCCGACTGCGGAGAAGGGTGAGCAAGCTCGAACGTGCCCGAGGGCAGGGCGTTTGCCTGCGGGATGGTCAGAACGCAGGGGGCGCTGGTGTTCATGGCCTGTCCTACGCAGTATCATCAGCGTTTAAGACGGCACGGACGAAGCGATCACTAGTCTTACCGACAATGGAGTTGACGAACTGAGGCAAATGCTTGCCCATGCCCGCCACTCGACCAATGACTAGAACGTTTCCTCGAAGACTTCGTCTCAGACCCAGACATCATCGCACGCATCAAAGCGAAATCTCTGCGGTAACAATCGGACGCTTACACCAGACCATACTGCCGCAAGCTGCTCAGCGCGTTCCAGATGCTGTTCTTGACCAGGCCGACTCTCGGTATTTTGCCGACATCCTTATGCAGGCAGAGCTCCCTTAGGACACGTATATTCGACTCTGACCCTGAGTACCGACGTACCTTGCATTGCCCCCTACTGCCGGGTTTGTCGTGTCCGCGACACAGTGATGTCTGGCTGGCGTGCCGCCGCGCTCTCAGTGAAGCCATTGAATAATATGCAGAACACTTTTTCTGGGTCGATTCCTGTGCAGTTGGCACGACTCTTGATGTTCGTTGTACGGGGCAAAAGCCGCCAAATGGCATCACTGATTTATCCTATTTGATCTCTAGGAAAGGAGACAGCAATGAAGGTCGATGTGTTAGACTATGGTGTGACCGAATTGGCTCCAGAAGAAGCATCCGCAATTTCGGGCGGGTGGGGTCTTTTGGGGGGTATAGTTTCCGTAGTGGTGGGGCATGTAGCCCTTGCGGCTTCGACTATAGGGGGAGGGCCGGTGGGCTCTAAGATGCACGGTTAGAACATTAGTGTGCAAACTAAACAC
>NZ_JBWLUZ010000022.1:0-91163 GCF_057784325.1 Mesorhizobium sp. CNPSo 4689 | reverse complement strand
CTGGCGGCTCTGGAAGATTCCGACAAGAAGATCGGCGAGGACGCGATCCGCGAGCTGATGGCTCAGGTCGACGCCTACATCCCGACGCCGGTTCGTCCGCTGGACAAGCCGTTCCTGATGCCGATCGAAGACGTGTTCTCGATCTCGGGTCGCGGCACGGTCGTCACCGGCCGCGTCGAGCGCGGCGTGGTCAAGGTCGGCGAGGAACTGGAAATCGTCGGCATCCGTCCGACCACCAAGACGACCTGCACGGGCGTCGAGATGTTCCGCAAGCTGCTCGACCAGGGCCAGGCCGGCGACAACATCGGCGCGCTGCTGCGCGGCGTTGACCGTGAAGGCGTCGAGCGCGGCCAGGTCCTGGCCAAGCCCGGCACGGTGAAGCCGCACAAGAAGTTCGTGGCCGAAGCCTACATCCTGACCAAGGACGAAGGTGGCCGTCACACGCCGTTCTTCACCAACTACCGCCCGCAGTTCTACTTCCGCACCACCGACGTGACCGGCATCGTGTCGCTGCCGGAAGGCACCGAGATGGTGATGCCCGGCGACAACATCACGGTCGATGTCGAGCTGATCGTGCCGATCGCCATGGAAGAGAAGCTGCGCTTCGCCATCCGTGAAGGCGGCCGCACCGTCGGTGCCGGCATCGTCGTCACCATCAAAGAGTAATTTGGACTTAAACCGATCTGTCGCGGGCGCGGGAGTTGCCCGCGCCGCGCCAGAACAAGGAAGTGACGCATGAACGGACAGAATATCCGCATCCGCCTGAAGGCGTTTGATCACCGGGTGCTCGACGCCTCGACACGGGAAATCGTGTCGACGGCCAAGCGCACCGGCGCCAACGTCCGCGGCCCCATTCCGCTGCCGACGCGGATCGAAAAGTTTACGGTCAACCGGTCGCCTCACGTCGACAAGAAGAGCCGCGAGCAGTTCGAGATGCGCACGCACAAGCGTCTGCTCGACATCGTCGATCCGACCCCGCAGACGGTCGATGCTTTGATGAAGCTCGATCTGGCCGCCGGTGTGGACGTCGAGATCAAGCTCTAAGGGAATGAGAGCGCGGTAAGGGGCGGTGCCCCTGGCCCGGAACTCTAAAGGAATTGAACCGATGCGTTCAGGTGTGATTGCAAAGAAGGTGGGAATGACCCGCATCTATAATGATGCCGGGGAGCATGTTCCCGTCACCGTTCTCCAGATGGAGAACTGCCAGGTCGTGGCGCAGCGCACGCAGGAGAAGAACGGCTATACCGCCGTCCAGCTCGGCGTTGGCCTTGCCAAGGTGAAGAACACGTCGAAGGCGATGCGCGGCCATTTCGCGACCGCTTCCGTCGAGCCGAAGGCGAAGGTCGCCGAGTTCCGCGTCTCCGCCGACAACATGATCGATGTCGGCGCCGAGATCACGGTCGAGCACTTCGTCGCCGGCCAGAAGGTCGATGTGACGGGCACGACGATCGGCAAGGGTTTCCAGGGCGTCATCAAGCGTCACCACATGGGTGGCGGCCGCGCAACGCACGGTAACTCGGTATCGCACCGTACGCACGGCTCGACCGGCCAGCGCCAGGACCCGGGCAAGGTGTTCAAGGGCAAGCATATGGCTGGCCACATGGGTGACACCCGCGTCACCACGCAGAATGTCGAGATCGTTTCGACCGACGCCGACCGCGGCCTGATCCTGATCCGCGGTGCGGTTCCCGGTTCGAAGGGTGCATGGATCCTGGTCCGCGACGCGGCCAAGGTTGCGCTGCCGGCCAATGCGCCGAAGCCTGCCGCGATCCGTGCCGTTGCTGCCGAAAGTGGCGCCAAGAACGATGCCTCGGCCACAGAGGGAGCGGAATAATGGACCTCAAGATCACAACGCTGGGCGGCAAGGACGCCGGCAAGGTGAAACTCTCCGAGGAGATTTTCGGCCTTGATCCGCGCGAGGACATCCTGCAGCGCGTCGTGCGCTGGCAGCTGGCCAAGAAGCAGCAGGGCACGCACAAGGCCAAGGGCCGCGCCGAGATCGCGCGCACCGGCGCCAAGATGTACAAGCAGAAGGGTACGGGCCGCGCCCGTCACCATTCGGCACGCGCTCCGCAGTTCCGCGGCGGCGGCAAGGCACACGGCCCGGTCGTTCGCAGCCACGAGCACGACCTGCCGAAGAAGGTTCGCGCGCTCGGCCTCAAGCATGCTCTCTCGGCCAAGGCCAAGAGCGCGTCGATCATCGTCATCGACGAGCTGAAGATGACCGAGGCCAAGACAAAGGCGCTGATCGCGAATTTCGCGACGCTCGGCCTGACCAACGCCTTGGTGATCGGCGGCGCCGAGCTTGACCAGAACTTCAAGCTGGCGGCGACCAACATCCCGAACATCGACGTGCTGCCCATCCAGGGCATCAACGTCTACGACATTCTGCGCCGCGGCACGCTGGTCCTTTCGAAGGCCGCCGTCGAGGCTCTCGAGGAGCGCTTCAAATGACCGACCTTCGTCACTACGACGTGATCGTTTCGCCGGCGATCACCGAAAAGTCGACCATGGCTTCCGAGCAGAATCAGGTCGTCTTCAACGTCGCCAAGAAGGCGTCGAAGCCGGAAATCAAGGCCGCTGTCGAAGCGCTGTTTGGCGTCAAGGTGATGGCCGTGAACACGCTTGTCCGCAAGGGCAAGATCAAGCGCTTCCGCGGCACGATCGGCCGCCAGAGCGACGTCAAGAAGGCGGTAGTGACGCTGGCCGACGGCCAGTCGATCGACGTCGCGACGGGTCTCTGAGCTAGGCCGCGAGGACAGGACAATGGCACTTAAGAAATTCAACCCGGTAACGCCGAGCACCCGCCAGCTGGTCATCGTCGACCGCTCGGGCCTCTACAAGGGCAAGCCCGTCAAGGGCCTGACCGAAGGCCTGACCAAGTCGGGCGGCCGCAACAATCACGGCCGCATCACTGCCCGCTTCATCGGCGGCGGGCACAAGCGTACGTACCGCATCATCGACTTCAAGCGCCGCAAGTTCGACGTCGTCGGCACGGTGGAGCGCATCGAATACGATCCGAACCGCAGCGCCTTCATCGCTCTGATCAAGTACGACGATGGCGAGCTGTCCTACATCATCGCCCCGCAGCGCCTTGCCGCCGGCGACAAGATCGTGGCCGGCGAAGCGGTCGACGTGAAGCCGGGCAATGCGATGCCGCTGGCCTCGATGCCGGTCGGCACGATCGTCCACAACATCGAGCTGAAGCCGGGCAAGGGCGCCCAGGTTGCCCGTTCGGCGGGCGGCTACGCCCAGCTCGTCGGCCGCGACCAGGGCATGGCGATCCTGCGCCTCAACTCGGGCGAGCAGCGTGTCGTGCACGGCTCCTGCATGGCGACCGTCGGCGCGGTGTCGAACCCCGACCACGGCAACATCAATGACGGCAAGGCAGGCCGCACCGTGTGGCGCGGCAAGCGCCCGCACAATCGCGGCGTGACCATGAACCCGGTCGACCATCCGCATGGCGGCGGCGAAGGCCGCACCTCGGGTGGCCGCCATCCGGTTTCGCCCTGGGGCAAGCCGACCAAGGGCAAGAAGACGCGGTCCAACAAGGCGACCGACAAGTTCATCCTGCGCTCGCGCCATCAGCGCAAGAGCTAAGAAGAGGTAACGCCAAGTGACTCGTTCTATTTGGAAAGGCCCCTTCATCGACGGCTACCTTCTCAAGAAGGTGGACAAGGTTCGTGAAGGTGGTCGCAATGAGGTGATCAAGATGTGGAGCCGCCGCTCCACCATCCTGCCGCAGTTCGTCGGCTTCACCTTCGGTGTCTACAACGGCCAGAAGCATGTTCCCGTCTCCGTGAACGAGGACATGGTCGGTCACAAGTTCGGTGAATTCGCTCCGACCCGGACCTATTACGGTCACGGCGCGGATAAGAAGGCGAAGAGGAAATAATCATGGGCAAGGCCAAAGCTCCGCGCAGGCTTGCTGACAACGAAGCGCGCGCCGTTCTGCGCACGATCCGTATCAGCCCGCAGAAGCTGAACCTGGTTGCCGCGCTGATCCGCGGCAAGAAGGTCGCGACAGCGCTTTCCGACCTCGAATTCTCGGCCAAGCGGATTTCCGGCACGGTCAAGAAGACGCTGGAATCGGCGATCGCCAACGCGGAAAACAACCACGACCTCGACGTCGATGCGCTGATCGTGGCGGAAGCCTATGTCGGCAAGTCGATCGTCATGAAGCGGTTCCATGCCCGTGGCCGTGGTCGCGCCAGCCGTATCGAGAAGCCGTTCTCGCACCTCACGATCGTCGTTCGTGAAGTCGAGGAAAAAGGGGAGGCCGCATAATGGGCCAGAAAGTCAATCCGATCGGGCTGCGTCTCGGCATCAACCGTACCTGGGATTCGCGCTGGTTCGCGAACACCGGCGAATACGGCCAGCTGCTGCATGAGGACATCAAGATCCGCAAGTATCTTGAGAAGGAACTCAAGCAGGCCGCGATCTCGAAGGTCGTGATCGAGCGTCCGCACAAGAAGTGCCGCGTCACCATCCATGCGGCGCGTCCGGGCCTGATCATCGGCAAGAAGGGCGCCGACATCGAGAAGCTTCGCAAGAAGCTGATGGAGATGACGAAGTCCGAGACGCACCTCAACATCGTCGAGGTGCGCAAGCCCGAGATCGACGCGACGCTGGTCGCCCAGTCGATCGCCCAGCAGCTCGAGCGCCGAATCGCGTTCCGCCGCGCCATGAAGCGCGCCGTGCAGTCGGCGATGCGCCTCGGTGCCGAAGGCATCCGCATCAACTGCTCGGGACGTCTGGGCGGCGCCGAAATCGCGCGCATGGAATGGTACCGCGAAGGCCGCGTGCCGCTGCATACGCTGCGCGCCGACGTCGACTACGGCACGGCCGAGGCGCAGACCGCCTACGGCATCTGCGGCGTCAAGGTCTGGGTGTTCAAGGGCGAGATCCTCGAGCACGACCCGATGGCTTCGGAGCGCCGCGCCACCGAGGGCGATCATTCGCATGGCGGTGGTGGTGGCGAGCGCGAACGCGGTCGCCGTCGCGAAAACGCCTGAGACATTTAGGAATTTGGAGTTAGAACGATGCTGCAGCCAAAGCGCACAAAGTTCCGCAAGCAGTTCAAGGGCCGCATCCATGGTACCGCCAAGGGCGGCACCAACCTGGATTTCGGCGGTTTCGGGCTGAAGGCGCTTGAGCCGAACCGCGTCACCGCGCGCGAGATCGAGGCGGCTCGCCGCGCGATCACCCGCGAGATGAAGCGCGCCGGTCGCGTCTGGATCCGTATTTTCCCGGACGTGCCGGTCACTTCGAAGCCGACCGAAGTCCGCATGGGCAAGGGTAAGGGCGCGGTCGACTACTGGGCGGCGCGCGTCAAGCCGGGCCGCATCATGTTCGAGATCGACGGCGTCAACGAAGAAACCGCCCGTGAGGCGCTGCGTCTCGGCGCGGCCAAGCTCTCGGTCAGGACGCGCTTCGTACAGCGCATCGCAGAATAAGGACGGGCTGATCATGAAAGCCGAAGACATCCGGACCAAGACCCAGGACCAGCTGACCGACGATTTGGCCAGCCTGAAGAAGGAGCAGTTCAACCTGCGCTTTCAGAAGGCCACCGGCCAGCTCGAGAAGACCGCGCGCGTGAGGCAGGTCCGCAAGGACATTGCGCGCATCAAGACCATCGCTGCGGAAAAGTCCGCGGCCAAGAAGGCTTAAGGACGAAAACCATGCCAAAGCGCATTCTGCAGGGCACCGTCGTCAGCGACAAGAACGAGAAGACGGTTGTCGTCAAGGTCGAACGGCGCTTCACGCATCCCGTGATGAAGAAGACCGTGCGCATGACCAAGAAGTACAAGGCGCACGACGAGAACAACGCCCACAAGGTTGGCGATCAGGTGTTCATCCAGGAATCGAAGCCGATTTCCAAGGACAAGCGCTGGATCGTCGTAGCCTCGGACCAGGCGTAACAAACGAATTTTGGACAGACCGGGGAAGGGTGAAGAACCCGTCCCGTTAAGAAGAGAAGAAGGCGGCCAGTCATGATTCAGATGCAAACAAACCTCGACGTCGCGGATAATTCCGGCGCTCGTCGTGTCATGTGCATCAAGGTGCTGGGCGGCTCGAAGCGGAAATACGCTTCCGTGGGCGACATCATCGTGGTGTCGATCAAGGAAGCCATTCCGCGCGGCCGCGTGAAGAAGGGCGATGTGATGAAGGCGGTCGTGGTTCGCACGGCCAAGGACATCCGCCGCCCGGACGGCAGCGTGATCCGTTTCGACAAGAACGCGGCCGTTCTGGTCGACAACAAGAAAGAGCCGATCGGCACGCGTATCTTCGGACCGGTTCCGCGCGAACTCCGCGCCAAGAACCACATGAAGATCATCTCGCTCGCGCCTGAAGTGCTGTAAGGAGCCGGACCAATGCAAAAGATTAGAAAAGGCGACAAGGTCGTCGTGCTGGCCGGCAAGGACAAGGGCCGTTCGGGCGAAGTCCTCTCGGTGCAGCCGAAGGACGACACCGCGCTGGTGCGCGGCGTCAACATGATCCGTCGTCACCAGAAGCAGTCCCAGTCCCAAGAGGGCGGGATCATCACCAAGGAAGCGCCGATCCAGCTGTCGAACATCGCGCTGGCCGACCCCAAGGATGGCAAGCCGACCCGCGTCGGCTTCATCTTCCAGAAGGACGGCAAGAAGGTGCGCGTCGCCAAGCGCTCGGGAGAAGTCATCAATGGCTAAGGCTCAATCCAAGCAGGCGGCTGCCGCCAACACGCCGCGCCTCAAGCAGGTCTACAACGAGACCATCCGCAAGGCGCTGCAGGAGCAGTTCGGCTACGAGAACGAGATGCAGGTTCCGCGCATCGACAAGATCGTGCTGAACATGGGCGTCGGCGAAGCGACCGGCGATTCGAAGAAGCCTTCGATCGCGGCCGAAGACCTGGCGATGATCGCCGGCCAGAAGGCCGTCGTCACCCGCGCCCGCAATTCGATCGCCGGCTTCAAGGTCCGCGAGAAGATGCCGATCGGCGCCAAGGTCACGCTGCGCAAGGAACGCATGTACGAGTTCCTCGACCGTCTCGTGAACATCGCGCTGCCGCGCGTCCGCGACTTCCGCGGACTCAATCCGAAGAGCTTCGATGGCCGTGGCAACTACGCCATGGGCATCAAGGAACACATCGTGTTCCCGGAGATCAACTACGACAAGGTTGATCAGGTCTGGGGCATGGACGTCATCGTTTGTACGACGGCGAAGACGGACGACGAAGCCAGGGCATTGCTCAAGGCTTTCAACTTCCCCTTCCGCCAGTAACGGCAGCGAAAAAGGAAAAATCTGAAATGGCAAAGACCAGCTCAGTCGAGAAGAACAACAGGCGCCGGAAGCTTGCGGACCAGTTTGCCGCCAAGCGCAAGGCGCTCAAGGCCATCATCATGGATCAGTCCAAGCCGATGGAAGAGCGCTTCCGCGCCCAGTTGAAACTCGCGGCGTTGCCGCGCAACTCGGCCAAGATCCGCATCCGCAACCGCTGCGAAGTCACTGGCCGTCCGCGTGCCTACTATCGCAAGCTCAAGGTATCGCGCATCGCGCTTCGTGATCTCGGCAATAACGGCCAGATCCCGGGCCTGGTCAAGTCGAGCTGGTAAGGAGGACATAACATGTCATTGAGCGATCCTCTCGGCGATATGCTGACCCGCATCCGCAACGCCTATGGCCGCAAGAAGTCGAGCGTTTCGACGCCGGCCTCGCGCCTGCGTACCCGCGTCCTCGACGTGCTGAAGGCGGAAGGCTATATCCGCGACTACAGCCAGACCGACTTCGACAACGGCAAGTCCGAAATCGAGATCGAGCTGAAGTATTTCGACGGTGCGCCGGTCGTGCGCGAAATCGCCCGCGTCTCGAAGCCTGGCCGCCGTGTCTACGTTTCGGCCAAGTCGATTCCGCACGTCGCCAACGGCCTCGGCATCGCCATCCTTTCGACACCGAAGGGCGTGATGGCCGACCACGAAGCGCGCGAGCAGAATGTCGGTGGCGAAATCCTCTGCCAGATCTTCTGATCTGGCACGAGATATCGAAAGCGGTATCCGGTTTTCGGGAATGCCCGGAAACTGGAACCTGAACCAAGAGAAGTGACGAGGACAACAAAATGTCTCGTATTGGAAAGAAACCCGTTTCGCTGCCGCAGGGCGTGACCGCGTCCGTCAACGGCCAGACCGTGACGGCGAAGGGCCCCAAGGGCGAGCTGAAGTTCGTGGTGAACGACGAAGTGCTGGTCAAGATGGAAGGCACCGAGATCGCCGTCCAGCCGCGCGACCAGACCAAGACCGCCCGCGCCAAGTGGGGCATGTCGCGCACGCAGATCGTCAACATCCTGCAGGGCGTCAAGGACGGCTTTGAGAAGAAGCTCGAGATCACCGGCGTCGGCTATCGTGCCGCCATGCAGGGCAAGAACCTGCAGCTCGCGCTCGGCTTCAGCCATGACGTCGTCTACGAGACGCCGCAGGGCATCACGATCACCGTGCCGAAGCCGACGGAAATCACCGTGACCGGCATCGACAAGCAGATGGTCGGCCAGGTTGCCGCGGAGATCCGCGAGTATCGCGGTCCCGAGCCCTACAAGGGCAAGGGCGTGCGTTACGCCGGCGAGAAGATCGTCCGCAAGGAAGGCAAGAAGAAGTAAGTGTAACGCCGCGGGGAGCGGTCGCGGGAGGCGCTTTCGCTTACCGCACATGGCGGCCCCCGTTTTTTGAAGGCTAGGAAGAACCACCATGGGTACCAAGGAATCCACGCAGCGCCGTGCGCAGCGCGTCCGCCGCCAGATCAAGAAGGTCGCCGGCGAGCGTCCGCGGCTCTCGGTCCACCGCACGTCGAAGAACATCTACGTCCAGGTGATCGACGACGCCAAGGGCCACACCATCGCCGCCGCCTCGACCTTGGAGAAGGACCTCAAGGGTTCGCTCAAGACCGGCGCCGACACCGCGGCTGCCGCCGCGATCGGCAAGCTGATCGCCGAGCGTGCTTCGAAGGCCGGCGTCAAGGAAGTCGTCTTCGACCGTGGTCCGTACATCTATCACGGCCGCGTCAAGGCGCTGGCCGAGGCTGCCCGCGAAGGTGGGCTCAGCTTCTAATTTTTCGCCCCCGGTGACCCAAAGCGGCACCGGATATCATCATCAACCGTGCTTCCGGAAAAAAACAAGGAACAGGATATGGCACAGGAACGTAGGGATGGCGGCCGCGGCCGTGATCGCGAAGAGCGCGACGATGGCATGGTGGACAAGCTCGTCCACATCAACCGCGTCGCCAAGGTCGTCAAGGGCGGCCGTCGCTTCGGTTTTGCAGCACTCGTCGTCGTCGGCGACCAGAAGGGCCGCGTCGGCTTCGGCCACGGCAAGGCGCGCGAAGTGCCGGAGGCGATCCGCAAGGCGACCGAATCGGCCAAGCGCGACATGATCTTCGTGCCGCTGCGCTCGGGCCGTACGCTGCACCACGACGTCGAGGGACGCTGGGGTGCCGGACGCGTGCTACTGCGCGCTGCCAAGCAGGGTACCGGCATCATCGCCGGCGGCCCGATGCGCGCCGTCTTCGAGACGCTCGGCATGCATGACGTGGTCGCCAAGTCGATGGGTTCGTCGAACCCGTACAACATGGTTCGCGCCACGTTCGACGCGCTGAAGAGCCAGATGCATCCGAAGGATGTGGCTGCCGCGCGCGGCATCAAGTATTCGACCCTTCAGGCTCGCCGCGGCACCGCCGTCGCGACCGAAGAATAGTCGACGCTGACCAGGGATTTTGACCATGGCCAAGAAAGCAACCAAGACCATCACCGTCGAGCAGATCGGTTCGCCGATCCGCCGGCCGAAGGAGCAGCGCGCGACGCTGGTCGGCCTCGGCCTCAACAAGATGCACAAGCAGCGCACGCTGGAAGATACGCCCTCCGTGCGCGGCATGATCGCTGCCGTCCAGCATCTCGTCCGCGTCGTGGACGAGGGCTGAGCAAGAGCGCAGGAGAAGCAAGATGAAACTCAACGATCTGCGTGACAAGGACGGCGCGACGCATTCCAAGAAGCGTCTCGGCCGCGGCATCGGTTCCGGCTCGGGCAAGACCGCCGGTCGCGGCGTCAAGGGCCAGAAGGCGCGCTCCGGCGTTGCCGTCAACGGCTTCGAGGGTGGCCAGATGCCACTCTATCGGCGCCTGCCGAAGCGTGGCTTCAACAACATCTTCGCCAAGAGCTTCACCGTTGTGTCGCTGGCCCGCATCCAGGCCGCGATCGACGCCAAGAAGCTCGATGCGAAGGCGACCGTGACGGCCGAGGCCCTCGTCGCCGCCGGTGTCATCCGCCGCGTCAAGGACGGCGTGCGCGTCCTCTCCGACGGCGATCTGAAGGCGAAGCTCGCCTTCGACGTCGCCGGCGCCTCCAAGGCCGCGATCGAGAAGATCGAGAAGGCCGGCGGTTCGGTGAAGGTGCCGGAAAAGGCAGCCGCCGAGTAACGGCGATTTGAAGCGCGATCGGCAAGAGCCGGACTTCGGTTTTGCCCCGAAACGCGCTTTGATCCGATCAATAAGGCGGCCGCGTCAACGCGGCCGCTTGCATGTTCAAGGTCCGGAGCTTATCTCGTGAGCTTCGGTGACACGCACCGCCTGAGCGGCAGGCCATCGAGCGTGACCAAGCGGAGAATCAGGCATGGCTTCGGCTGCTGAACAACTAGCCTCGAATCTGAATTTTTCGGCTTTCGCCAAGGCGGAGGACCTGAAGAAACGCATCTGGTTCACCATCGGCGCGCTGCTCGTCTACCGTCTCGGCACATACATCCCGCTTCCCGGCATCAATCCCGACGCTTTCGCCCAGGCCTTCACCTCGCAGAGCAAGGGCGTGCTCGGCATGTTCAACATGTTCGCCGGCGGCGCCGTGCAGCGCATGGCGATCTTTGCGCTGGGCATCATGCCCTACATCTCCGCCTCCATCATCATGCAGCTGATGACCTCGGTCATCCCGTCGCTGGAGGCGTTGAAGAAGGAAGGCGAGCAGGGCCGCAAGATCATCAACCAGTACACGCGCTACGGCACCGTGCTGCTGGCGCTGGTCCAAGCCTATGGCATTTCGGTCGGCCTGGAAGGCGGCAACGGCATCGTCAACGATCCCGGCATGTTCTTCCGCATCTCGACCGTCGTCACGCTGGTCGGCGGCACCATGTTCCTGATGTGGCTCGGCGAACAGATCACCGCGCGCGGTATCGGCAACGGTATCTCGCTGATCATCTTCTCCGGCATCGTCGCGGGATTGCCGCACGCCATCTCCGGCACGCTGGAACTTGGCCGTACCGGCGCGCTGTCGACCGGCCTCATCCTGGCGATCATCGTGCTGGCCATCGTCGTCATTGCGCTCATCGTGTTTTTCGAGCGCGCCCAGCGCCGCCTGCTGATCCAGTATCCGAAGCGTCAGGTCGGCAACCGCATGTTCCAGGGCGACACTTCGCATCTGCCGTTGAAGCTCAACACGTCGGGCGTCATCCCGCCGATCTTCGCGTCCTCGCTGCTGCTGCTGCCGGCAACGGTCGCGGGCTTCTCGCAGACCACCAACATGCCTGCCTGGGCAAGCACCATCCTGGCGGCGCTCGGCCATGGCCAGCCGCTCTATATGGCGTTCTATGCGGCGATGATCGTGTTCTTCGCCTTCTTCTATACGGCGATCGTCTTCAACCCGAAGGACACCGCCGACCAGCTCAAGAAGCATTCGGGCTTCATCCCGGGTTACCGTCCGGGCGAGCGCACCGCCGATTACATCGACTATGTTCTCACGCGCATCACCGTCGTCGGCGCAATCTACCTGGTGCTGGTGTGTCTGCTGCCCGAATTCCTGATTTCAGCGACTGGCGTACCATTCTACCTCGGTGGCACATCGCTTCTGATCGTGGTCAGTGTCACGCTCGATACGGTGGCGCAGATTCAGGGCCACCTGATCGCGCATCAATATGAAGGCCTGATCAAGAAGTCGAAGCTGCGCGGGGGGAAGAAGGCCAGATGAGGTTGATATTGCTTGGGCCGCCAGGAGCGGGCAAGGGGACGCAAGCACAGAGACTGGTGGAAAAACATGGCATACCCCAGCTATCCACGGGGGACATGCTGCGGGCTGCCGTTCAGGCCGGCACGGAAGTCGGCAAGCGCGCCAAGGCGGTGATGGATGCCGGCGAGCTGGTATCCGACGCCATCGTCAATGCCATCGTGGCCGAGCGTATCGATCAGGCCGATTGCGCGAAGGGCTTCATCCTCGACGGTTACCCGCGCACCCTGGTGCAGGCGGATGCGGTTGAATCGATGCTTGCGGACCGCGGCCTCCATCTCGACGCGGTCATCGAACTTGTCGTCGACGATAAGGCGCTGGTCGGCCGAATCGTCAGACGCGCCGAAGAGGCCAAGGCGGCCGGACAGCCGGTGCGCAAGGACGACAATCCGACGGTGTTCGAGGAGCGCCTGAAGGAATACTACAAGAAGACGTCGCCGCTGATCGGCTACTATTATGCCAAGGGCAGGCTGAAGAGCGTCGACGGCATGGCCGACATCGATACGGTGACGAGAGAGATCGAAGCGGTGCTCAGATCGGTCACCCAGGCGGCGGCATAGAGAAAGTAGACGATTGCGCTTGACTGGAGCGGTCCGCTGGGGTATGGCGGCCCGTCTTCCTATCAGGCATGAGCTTTGCTTGTCCGCAAGGGCAAGGCAGCCGCTTTGAACTGGAAACTCCCGCATGGGCCGGCCTCCACCGGACGCGGGGCAACTGAAGCGCCGGTTCGTCCGGCCCATATGGAGAAGAGAAGAAGATGGCTCGTATAGCCGGCGTCAACATTCCGACCAACAAGCGCGTCGTCATTGCGCTTCAGTACATTCACGGCATTGGCAAGAAGTTCGCCCAGGAGATCGTCGACAAGGTCGGCATCCCGGCCGAGCGCCGCGTCAACCAGCTGACCGACGCGGAAGTGTTGCAGATCCGCGAGACGATCGACCGCGACTACCAGGTCGAGGGCGACCTGCGCCGCGAAGTCTCGATGAACATCAAGCGGCTCATGGACCTCGGCTGCTACCGCGGCCTGCGTCACCGCCGCTCGCTGCCGGTTCGCGGCCAGCGCACGCATACCAATGCGCGCACCCGCAAGGGCCCGGCCAAGTCGATCGCCGGCAAGAAGAAGTAATTGGTGAATGGTGAAATCGTGAATGGTGAATAGCTCGGTCTATTCACCATTGACCATTCACCCCTCACTCGGTGGAGCCGCTGGCATTACGGCGGTGTAGAGATCAACTGAAAGGACCATCATGGCCAAGGAAGCCGCTCGTGTTCGCCGTCGCGAACGCAAGAACATCTCGTCGGGCGTTGCCCACGTCAATTCGACCTTCAACAACACGATGATCACCATCACCGACGCGCAGGGCAATTCGATCGCCTGGTCGTCGGCCGGTGCCCAGGGCTTCAAGGGTTCGCGCAAGTCGACCCCGTTCGCTGCCCAGATGGCTGCTGAGGACGTCGCCAAGAAGGCCCAGGAACACGGCATGCGTATGCTCGAGGTCGAGGTCTGCGGACCCGGCTCCGGTCGTGAATCGGCGTTGCGCGCCCTGCAGGCGGCCGGCTTCACCATCACCTCGATCCGCGATGTGACGCCGATCCCGCACAATGGCTGCCGCCCGCGCAAGAAGCGCCGCGTCTAAGATTACCGAACGCCGCGCGAACGCCAAAAGCGTTCCTCCGCGGCATTCCAGGTCGCCCGCCACGATTGGATGGTGGCGGGGCAACGGAAGGAAAGCATCATGATCCAGAAAAATTGGCAGGAACTGATCAAGCCGAACAAGATCGAGTTCTCGTCGAAGAAGAAGACGCTGACCACGCTGGTCGCCGAACCGCTGGAGCGCGGCTTTGGCCTGACGCTCGGCAACGCCCTGCGCCGCGTGCTTTTGTCTTCGCTGCGCGGTGCGGCTGTGACCGCCGTGCAGATCGACGGCGTTCTGCATGAATTCTCGTCCATCGCCGGCGTGCGTGAAGACGTGACCGATATCGTCTTGAACATCAAGGAAATCGCCATCCGCATGGAAGGCGATGGCCCCAAGCGCATGGTCGTGCGCAAGCAGGGCCCTGGCGCCGTGCTCGCCGGCGACATCCAGACGGTTGGCGACGTCGAGATCCTCAATCCCGACCACGTCATCTGCACGCTGGACGAAGGCGCCGAAATCCGCATGGAATTCACCGTCGACACCGGCAAGGGCTACGTGCCGGCAGAGCGCAACCGTGCCGAGGACGCGCCGATCGGCCTGATCCCGGTCGACAGCCTCTATTCGCCGGTCAAGAAGGTGTCCTACAAGGTCGAGAACACCCGCGAGGGCCAGGTCCTCGACTATGACAAGCTGACCATGACGATCGAGACCGACGGTTCGATCTCGGGCGAGGACGCGGTGGCTTTCGCTGCCCGCATCCTGCAGGACCAGCTTGGCCTGTTCGTCAATTTCGACGAGCCGCAGAAGGAAGTCGCGGCCGAGGCCGTCACCGAGCTCGCCTTCAACCCGGCGCTGCTCAAGAAGGTCGACGAGCTCGAGCTTTCGGTGCGTTCGGCCAACTGCCTGAAGAACGACAACATCGTCTATATCGGCGACCTGATCCAGAAGACCGAAGCCGAGATGCTGCGCACCCCGAACTTCGGCCGCAAGTCGCTAAACGAGATCAAGGAAGTCTTGGCGGCGATGGGCCTGCACCTCGGCATGGAAGTGCCGGATTGGCCGCCGGAAAACATCGAAGACCTCGCCAAGCGTTACGAAGATCAATACTGAGGCTGAGGCCTCGTGAACCCGGAATGAAGGAGAAGAGCCATGCGCCACGGATTTAAAGGCCGCCGGTTCGCCCGCAGCGTCAGCCATCGCAAGTCGATGTTTGCCAACCTCGCCGTGTCGCTGCTCGAGCACGAGCAGATCGTCACCACCCTGCCGAAGGCGAAGGATTTGCGTCCGATCGTCGAGAAGCTGGTGACGCTCGGCAAGCGCGGTGACCTGCATGCGCGCCGCCAGGTGATTGCCCAGATCGGCAATGAAGGCGTCGTCAAGCGTCTGTTCGACACCATCGCGCCGCGCTACGCCACCCGCAACGGCGGCTATCTGCGCATCATGAAGGCGGGCTTCCGCCACGGCGACAATGCCGCAATGGCGGTCATCGAGTTCGTCGATCGCGACACCTCGGCCAAGGGCGCCGGCGACCGCGCCCGCATCGAAGCCGAAGGCACCGACGAGGAAGCCGCAGCCGCATAAGGCTCGGTATCCTGAGAGAGTTCAAAGGGGCCCGCGGGCCCCTTTTTGCTTGCTGTTGTTGTCGTCAATCGGGCAAGACTCGGGTAGTCGGGACCGCTTAGCAGCTTCCAGTTGAAAGCGCCGGGGATCTTTTCGACCTTCGGGTAGGGGTAAGAATAGATGCTGTCGAGCGCGGTGCGGGAATCGATGTTGCTGACCAATCGCGATACAGCTGATTCCGCCAGGTACCTTTGGTCGTCGAACTGGGTGTCGACCCGGAAGTGTATCTGAATCGGGCCGGCGCAGATGTTCAGCAAGATACCATCGCTCATAGCGGCGTAGAACACCTTGGCTTCATCCGGAGCCCACAGGCCCGCTGCCAGGAATTCCGATGGCTTCGTATTTCCGCTGAACCCATCCAGTGAAAGCGCAAGGCGATCAGTGAAAACCTCAAAGTCGCCTTCGAGATAACCAGCTTCTTCAATCTGAAACCAGTTCATCTGGTGAGGCGCTTCGTCATCAAAGGAAATTTCGAGTTTTCCGAAAGTCCAGTTGACTGGATCGGCGTGCTCGGGTCTGCCGAGCGCTTCGGCGATCTCGTCCATTGTCATGTTGGGAGAGACCGCACCCAACTTGCCGGTCTTCAAAAAATTGCGGAATGAAACGATCGGTTTTTTCATGAGGCTGACTAGGCTTTCGGTTTCAAGTCGTCCTATAGCTGCAATTGCCGCCTAGAATAATCGGATTTCAGCGGCTTAGCCTTTCATTTTGCACAATCGTCGGGACAATGGCGCCCGATTTGGAGGATTCGGAATGCGCGTGAAACGGCTGTCCCTTGCTCTTATCTGCGCCCTCATGGCGCTGGCCTTCGTGCCGGCTGCCAGGCAGGCGCTGGCCGAAGACGCCCCCAAGACCGCCGACCCCGGCCTGTCCGACGTGCTGACCGATCTGCTGCATGGCGTCGAGGGCGAGAACGCGACCTCCGGCCCAGACAAGCGTGTGCCGTTCGGCCGCGAGGAAGTGCAGCTTTCCTTCGCGCCGCTGGTCAAGCAGACGGCGCCGGCCGTGGTCAATGTCTATGCCTCGCAGACGGCCAAGGTGACGTCGCCTTTCGAAGGCGACCCGTTCTTCGAGGAGTTCTTCGGGCGGGCGCAGCCTCGCGCGCAGTCCTCGCTGGGCTCCGGTGTGCTGGTCGATCCGAGTGGTGTCATCGTCACCAATTTCCACGTCATCAAGGGCGCCGACGAAGTCAAAGTGGCCACCGCGGACGGACGCGAGTTCACCAGCAAGGTCATGCTCAAGGACGAGACGCTCGATCTTGCCGTCCTCAAGATTTCTTCCGACAAGCCGTTTCCGGTGATTGCGATCGGCGATTCCGACGCGCTCGAAGTGGGCGACCTGTTGCTGGCCATCGGCAATCCGTTCGGTGTCGGCCAGACCACCACCAGCGGCATCGTTTCGGCACTTGCCCGCAGCCATATCGGCGTTTCGGATTCGGGCTACTTCATCCAGACCGATGCCGCCATCAATCCCGGCAATTCCGGCGGCGCGCTGATCAACATGGGCGGCCAACTGGTCGGCATCAACACGGCCATCTACAGTCGCAGCGGCGGCTCGATCGGCATCGGTTTTGCCATCCCCTCGAACATGGTGCGCGCCTTCGCCGATGCAGCCAAGGCCGGGCTCGACTTCTTCGAGCGGCCCTATATCGGCGCGGAATTCGAGGCGGTGACGCCGCAGATCGCTGAATCGCTTGCCATGGAGAAGCCGACCGGAGCGCTGGTCTCGTCGGTCGATGCAGCCGGACCTGCCGGCAAGGCGGGCCTCAAGCCCGGCGATGTCGTGCTGTCGCTCAACGGCACGACTGTCGAAAGCATCGAGGCGCTGGACTACCGGATGGCGACGCTGTCGATCGGCACCAAGGCCAGCTTCGCCGTGCTGAGCAAGGGCCAGCAGGCGACGATGGACATCGCGCTGGAGCGGGCGCCGGAGGGCGCCAAGGCCTCCGAGGTGATACTGCACGGCCGCAGTCCTTTTTCCGGCGCCAAGGTCGCTGAGCTGTCGCCCCGGCTTGCCCAGCGGCTTGGCCTGCGCACGGACATCAAAGGCATCGCCGTGGTCGATATCAATCGCGATTCGCCCGCCGCCGATTTCGGCTTCCAGCCGGGCGACATCGTGCGTGAAGTGAATGGCACCTCCATCGATACGGCAGCGACGCTGGCACAGATAGCCCAGCAGGATACGCGCTGGTGGCGCTTTACCGTCGAGCGCGGCGGGCAGATACTGCGCCAGGTGTTGCGTTACTGAGCCGGTCTTT
This sequence comes from Mesorhizobium sp. CNPSo 4689, assembly GCF_057784325.1. Lineage (NCBI taxonomy): Bacteria > Pseudomonadati > Pseudomonadota > Alphaproteobacteria > Hyphomicrobiales > Phyllobacteriaceae > Mesorhizobium > Mesorhizobium sp. CNPSo 4689. The sequence continues at coordinate 73,644 of NZ_JBWLUZ010000022.1, read as the reverse complement.
CCGAAGAGATATGGCTCCAACCAAAAGACCAGCATGGCCGATCTGTTCAGCGTCGATGAACCAGAAGGGGCGCCGCCCGGCCGGCCGCTGGCCGACCGGCTGCGGCCGAGAAACCTGGGCGAGGTCGTCGGCCAGGAGCATCTGACCGGACCGGACGGCGCTCTGACCAGGCTGATCGGTTCCGGCTCGCTCGGCTCGATGATTTTCTGGGGTCCGCCAGGCACCGGCAAGACCACGGTCGCGCGATTGCTCGCCGGCGAAACCAGTCTCGCCTTCGAGCAGATATCGGCGGTGTTCTCCGGTGTCGCCGACCTGAAGAAAGTGTTCGAGGCGGCGAAGCTTCGCCGCGCCAATGGCCGCCAGACATTGTTGTTCGTCGACGAGATCCACCGCTTCAACCGCGCCCAGCAGGATTCTTTCCTTCCGGTGATGGAAGACGGCACGGTGGTGCTGGTCGGCGCCACTACCGAGAACCCGTCCTTCGAGTTGAATGCGGCGCTGCTTTCCCGTGCACGCGTGCTGGTGTTCCATTCGCTGGGCGAGGAGAGCATCGCGAAACTCCTGGCGCGGGCCGAGGAGACCGAGGGCAGGGCGCTGCCGCTCGACGACGAGGCGAGGGCGATGCTCATACGCATGAGCGACGGCGACGGTCGTGCGTCGCTGACGCTGGCGGAGGAAGTCTGGCGGGCAGCCAAGGCCGGCGAGGTGTTCACTCCGGAGGGCCTGCAGCGCATCGTCCAGCGCCGCGCGCCGATCTACGACAAGGGCCAGGACGGCCACTACAATCTGATCTCGGCGCTGCACAAATCGGTGCGGGGGTCCGACCCGGATGCGGCACTCTACTACCTCGCCCGCATGTTCGATGCCGGCGAGGATCCGCTCTATCTCGGGCGCCGGCTGGTGCGCATGGCGATGGAGGATATCGGGCTGGCCGACCCGCAGGCGCTGGTCGTCGCCAACGCCGCCAAGGATGCCTACGACTACCTGGGCTCGCCCGAGGGCGAACTCGCTTTCGCCGAGGCCACGGTCTATCTGGCCACTGCACCGAAATCGAATGCCGTCTACACCGCGTTCAAGGCGGCGACGCAGGCGGCGAAGGAATACGGATCGCTGCTGCCGCCGAAACACATCCTCAACGCGCCGACCAAATTGATGAAGGAAGAGGATTACGGCGCCGGCTATCGCTACGACCATGACGAGCCCGACGCCTTTTCAGGCCAGGATTACTTTCCGGAAAAGATGGGCCGGCGAACCTTCTACGACCCGCCCGAGCGCGGCTTCGAGCGCGATATCCGCAAGCGGCTGGAGTATTGGGCGAAGCTGCGCAGCGAGCGGGAAAGGTAGGCTTGGCGCGCGCGTCCATTGATCTGAAGTGGAGCGGGAAACTCCAAATATTTTCGTTGGCAATGGCCGTCGGCCAGGCGGACGAAATGCGATGGCATTGTGCCGGGGAACAAAAGACCTTATCAAGGCGCACGACCTCAGGGGTGGTCGCTGTCAAGATGCTTGGCGATAATCACTCGGAACAGGAATCGCGCCTGGCGCGAGCAAGAAATGACAAAATCCCTTCGCAAATCCCTCCGCCAGCTGGTCATAGCGGTGCCGCTGCTTGCAATCGGTTTCTACTTCATTCCGATGCTGACCACGATCTGGATCGTCTGCGGCCTGATCGACGTGCTGCGCAACGCCAACAAGAACCTGTCGCTGTTTCGCGGCTATTTCCTCGGCAACGGAATCTTCACCTGGCTGCTGTCGCCCTTCAATCTGCTGGTCGACCTGCTTTGCTACAGGAACCCGGGCGTCTGGAAGCTGGAGCAGTTTCCGCCGGACTATCAGCGCGAGGTCAACGAGGTTCTCGACGTCTTCAAGGCGCGCAAGGATGAAATCATTGCCGATATCGACGCCAATTTCGGCACCGGCCGCCGGGGCATGTATGTCTACCAGTGGTACGGCAAGCACAAGATCGATAACGTTGCCGAATTCAACAAGGATTTCAAATACATCAAGACGATCGCCGTATCGGTTTTCAGGGGGAAGGAATCGACCTCCTGGCATTTCGGGCCGCTGCGCCTCAGCCTGCGCATCCTCTACAACCTTCTCCCGGTGAAGGCCGAGGTTTTCGTCGAGTGCAACAACGCCAAGAACTATTGGCACGACAATCCGCTGTACATTTTCGACGACACGTTGCTGCACCGTTCGGTCAACGAATATGACGGGCGCCGCTACTGTGTGTTCATGGACATCATCCGTCCGTCGCCGTTTCCGCGCCTGATTTCGGCGCTGCTTGCCATCGTCTCGGTCAGTGTCGAGCGGATCAATTCCATGTTCTACAAGAACTGGAAGATGATCGGCTCCAGCAAGCCGAAGAAGGTCGGCGCGAACTGAAATAGCGATCAAGGACGGTAGACCGGCGATGATTGATCTCCTCCTCGTTGCCGTGGGCGGCGCCATTGGGTCCGGTATCCGCCATTTGGTGAATTTCGCCGCATTGCGCTTTGCCGGCCCGAATTTTCCCTGGGGCACGATGGCGATCAACGTCGTCGGCTCGTTTGGCATGGGCGTGTTCATTGCCATCATGGCGCGGCGCGGCGGATCGAACGAGCTTCGGCTTTTCATTGCCACCGGCATCCTGGGCGGCTTCACCACGTTTTCGGCTTTTTCGCTCGATTTCGCGACGCTGTGGGGGCGGGGCGAGGCGCTGCCGGCGTTCGGATACGCGCTTGTCAGCGTCATTGGCGCGATCTTTGCGCTGTTTCTGGGTCTTTGGCTCGCAAGAACCGTTTCATAGTGCTATTGCCGCGGCCTACCGCGCCGCGCATCCTGTTGGACGCGCAAAGGACTGTAAAAACCTTGATCTTGCGCACGATCCTTTCCGAAAATCGGAATCGATTTTCAGGGTCATGCGCGAGAAACACGGATAGGCGAATATGGCAGGCGTAGAGCAGATCACAGTGGAGGCCGGCGAGGCGGGCATGCGGCTCGATCGCTGGTTCAAGACCCATTTCCCGGGTCTCGGTTTCGGCCATCTGCAGAAGCTGCTGCGCTCCGGCCAGATCCGCGTCGATGGCGGCCGGGTGAAGGCCGACACCCGTGTCGAGCCGGGCCAGATGGTCCGCGTGCCGCCGCTCGAAGTCGACAAGAAGGGCGAGAGCCCGCTCACCGGCCACTCGATCCGCAACCAGGGCGACGCCGACGTGCTCGCCAAGATGCTGATCCACGAGGATCCAAAGGTCTTCGTCTTCAACAAGCCGGCGGGTCTGGCCGTTCAGGGCGGCTCGGGTGTCACCCGCAATGTCGACGACATGCTGGAGGCCTGGCGCAACCAGAAGGGCGAGAAGCCGCGCCTGGTGCACCGGCTCGACCGCGACACGTCAGGCGTGCTGGTTGTTGCCCGCACCAGGCTCGCGGCGATGAAGCTCTCCGAGGCGTTCCGGGCGCGCGAGACCAAGAAGACATACTGGGCCCTGGTCAAGGGCGTCCCGCCGAAGCGCGAGGACAAGATCTCGACATGGCTGATCAAGGAGCCGACGCCGGACGGCGACCGGGTGCGCGTGGCCGCGCATGGTGAAAAGGGCGCCGATCACGCCGTGTCCTATTATCGCGTCATCGAGCAGGCGGCACAGACCATGACCTGGCTGGAAATGGAGCCTTATACGGGCCGTACCCACCAGCTTCGCGTTCATGCCGCCCATATCGGCTGTCCGATCATCGGCGACCCCAAATATTTCGAGGCCGATACCAATTGGGACTTTCCGGGCGGCATTCAAAACCGCCTCCATCTGCATGCGCGCCGTATCGTCATCCCGCACCCGGACAAGGGCGTCATCGATGTGACCGCGCCGATGCCGCCCCATATGCGCCAGAGCTGGAACCTGATCGGCTTCGACGACGCCAGCGCGGAGGACTGAGATTGGCCGTTGCGCCCGCATTGGATCGTCGCGACGCGGTCGACCTGGCGGCGGCGGCCATCATGGTCGGGCTGACGTTTTCCTGGGGGCTCAACTACGTCGCCGCCAAGATCTCCTATGCCGGCTACGATCCGGTTTTCCTGTCGATCGCACGCTCGATCATCGGCGGCCTCTGCGTATTCGGCTGGTGCCGCTGGCGCGGTATTGCGCTGTTTACGCCAGACAAAACCCTTGTCTCAGGGGCCTTGGTGGGCGCTCTGTTTGGCGTCGAGTTCCTGTGCCTCTATGTCGGGCTCGAACACACCACCGTTGCCCGTAACACGCTTCTGGTCAACACCATGCCGTTCTGGGTGCTGGTCGGCGGGCACTTCCTGCTCGACGAGCGCGTCACGGGGCGCAAGCTTGTCGGCCTTGTGCTGGCGTTTGGCGGACTGGCCGCCGTGTTCTCCGACAAGATGAGTGCCGCCGGTGGCTCGACATTGACAGGTGATCTGCTCAGCCTCGCCGCCGGCATCCTCTGGGCCTTGACCAGCATCGTCATCAAGCGCTCGAAACTGGCCGAGACCAGCGCCGAGAAGTTGCTGCTCTATCAATTGGCCGGTGCCGTCGTCGTCGGTGTCCTGGTCCTGCCTTTCGCCGGACCCTCGATCCGCGACTTTGCCGCCTTGCCGACATTGGCGCTGCTGTTCCAGGCTGTCTACGTCGTCGCCTTCACCTATGTGCTGTGGTTCTGGCTGCTCAGGCGCTACCCGGCATCCGGCCTGTCGAGCTTCACCTTCCTGTCGCCGGTGTTCGGCGTGCTGTGCGGCGCGGTGATCTTGAGCGAGCCGCTGACCGTGCGTATCTTTCTGGCACTCGGCCTGATCGCGGCTGGTCTGATCATCGTCAACAGGCCGGTGCGCAAGCAAATCCCCGGATAGAAAGTTCTGGCATGCGCGATATCCTCAACGACCTCGAAGCGGGAAAGCAGCTGTCCGATCCGGATCCGGTGCGCCGCGCCCAGATCCAGATGAAGACGCCGCTGCCGAAGCGCTTCTACAAGGACGTTTCGGTCGTGCCGGCCGATGAGGCATTTGCTGTTCATCTCGACGGCAAACCGGTGCGCACACCCGGCAAGGCGCTGCTGGTGCTGCCGACCGAGCAGGTGGCGGCGCTGGTCGCCGGCGAGTTCGACGCGCAGGGCGAGACCATCGCCCCGGTTTCGATGCCGGTGATGCGTCTCGTCAACACGGCCATCGACGGCGTCGCCAGCGACCCGCAGGCGGTGCTGGAGGATATTCTGCGCTTTGCCTCGTCCGATCTCCTCTGCTACCGCGCCGACGCGCCGCAAGGGCTGGTCGATCGCCAGAACGAGCTCTGGGATCCGGTCATCGACTGGGCGCGCACCGCGCTTGGCGCTCGCTTCAACCTTGCCGAAGGCATCATCCATGTCGAGCAGCCGCGCGAGACCATTGCGGTGCTGGGCGTCCACCTTGCCCAGCGCAAAGAACCGCTGCGGCTGGCGGCCATCCATGTCATGACGTCGCTGACGGGTTCGGCGCTGCTGGCGCTGGCGGTCGATTTCGGCGAGCTCGACGGCGAGGCGGCCTGGGCTGCCGGTCACGTCGATGAAGACTGGCAGGTCGAGCATTGGGGGCAGGATGCCGAAGCTGTCGCGCGCCGGTCGGCCCGCAAGCGTGACATGATGGCGGCGGTCGGACTTCTCGATGCGCTCAAGGGCTGACGATCGTTTCCCGGCTTCTTTTTGCACTGCACATTAGACCAAAGTCATAATCCCAAGGTTGGTCTGCCTCTGGGAGGTGCTTTCTGTCATTTTTTGCGCCGATGGCTGCACTGAGTCCGCGTTTTCGAGGAAAACGCCGACAATCACCCGCAGCATCGAGGACAGACGGGATCTCACGGGAGGACATATCAATGGCAATGGCATCGACCGCCGGCGAAACCAGCCGCGGCATGACGCGGGAGGAGAAGAAGGTCATCTTCGCTTCCTCGCTCGGCACCGTTTTCGAATGGTACGATTTCTATCTCTACGGTTCGCTGGCAGTGTTCATTGGTTCGACTTTCTTCAGTCCAACCATTCCGGAAGCGACGCGCAATATCTTCGCGCTGCTTGCTTTCGCCGCCGGTTTCCTGGTGCGCCCGTTCGGCGCGCTGCTCTTCGGCCGCATCGGTGACCTTGTCGGCCGCAAATATACTTTCCTTGTCACCATGACGATCATGGGTCTGTCGACCTTCCTGGTCGGCTTGCTGCCTGGATATGCAACTTTGGGCATCGCGGCACCCGTGATCCTGATCATCTTGCGTATGCTGCAGGGCCTGGCGCTGGGCGGCGAGTATGGCGGTGCGGCCACCTATGTCGCCGAGCACGCGCCGGACAACCGGCGCGGCTACTATACATCGTGGATCCAGACGACGGCCACGCTCGGCCTGTTCCTGTCGTTGGTCGTGATCCTGATCGTGCAGGCTTCATTGACCAAGGAAAACTATGCTGCCTGGGGCTGGCGTATTCCATTCATCGTCTCCTTCGTGCTGCTCGGCATCTCGATCTGGATCCGGCTTTCTTTGTCTGAATCGCCGACCTTCCAGCGCATGAAGGACGAGGGCAAGGGCTCGAAGGCGCCGCTGACGGAAGCCTTCGGTCAATGGAAGAATGCCAAGATCGCGCTGCTGGCGCTGCTCGGCCTCACCGCCGGCCAGGCCGTGGTCTGGTACAACGGCCAGTTCTACGCGCTGTTCTTCCTGACCAACGTGCTTAAGGTCGATGCGCAGTCGGTGAATATCATGATCGCCATCGCGCTGGCGGTGGGTTCGATCTTCTTCGTCGTATTCGGATGGCTGTCCGACAAGATCGGCCGCAAGCCGATCATCATGGCGGGTCTCGCTTTGGCCATCGTCTGCACCTTCCCGCTGTTCAAGGCGCTGACCTGGGCGGCCAACCCGGCGCTCGCCACCGCGCAGCAGAACACGCGTGCAACCGTGACCGCCGCACCGGGCGACTGCAGGTTCCAGTTCAACCCGGTCGGCACGGCGAAGTTCACGACATCCTGCGATATCGCCACGTCGTTCCTGACCAAGAACTCGGTTCCTTATGACGTCGTGGCGACGGCAGCACCGGGAACCGCCGCGTCGGTCAAGATCGGCAACGAGACGGTGGAGTCGTACGACGCGATCGCCGCCGGCGATCAGGCCAAGGCCAAGGAAACCGCCTTCATCAAGGCCGTCAACATGTCGCTGCAGGACGGCGGCTATCCGCTGAAGCGTGCTGCCGCCAAGGTAACGGACCAGAAGCTCGATGCCTTTGTCGCTGCCAACCCTGAGCTGAAGCTCGATGCCGCCGCAATCCGCGCCGGCGAGAAGGCGACGGTTGCGACCGAGCAGGCGATCAAGGACAAGCTCCTGACCGCCGACGAGGCCGCCGGCGCGCCCGAGGTCACCGTCTACACCATACCGGGCGGCGGCGCCTTCGCCATGTTCGCCGATCCGGCGGCGGTGAACTGGCCGATGACGATCGGCATCCTGTTCATCCTCGTCATCTTCGTCACGATGGTCTACGGACCGATCGCGGCGATCCTGGTCGAGATGTTCCCGACCCGCATCCGCTACACCGGCATGTCGCTGCCGTATCACATCGGCAATGGCTGGTTCGGCGGGTTGCTGCCGGCAACGGTGTTCGCGCTCAGTGCCTACAAGGGCGATATCTACTACGGCCTCTGGTATCCGGTGGTGATCGCGGCGATGTCGCTGATCATCGGCATGATCTTCGTCAGGGATACGCTCGGCACCAACCTGCACGACAAGCAGTAGGGCCGATCAGTCGCTCTGTAAGAAAGCCCGGCGTGAGCGATCACGCCGGGCTTTTTATGCGAAAGCGTTTGCAGGAAAAGATCAGCTCTTGCGCTGCTGGTTCTCTTCCTCGATCGCAGCCTCATGGTACCAGCCGTCAAAATCGGCATGCGTGTTGCGCAGCGAGGCAAGCTCTGCCGCGAACTTGGCCTTTGCGCCTAAATTTGAGGCAGGCATGCGCGCTGCCATTGGGAACATCAGGATTTTTGCCGATGGGCGTGCAGAGACGATTTCCATTGCCGGCCCCCTTCTTCCTTTAGGAACTTGCCGATTCACCTTTTCCCCAAGATAGGTTCTGCGATTCATTTAAGCAATATGCCTACGAAAAGATCAGTATTTGCCCAATATTTATGCACGATATGCTTTTGATCGATCTGGACGCATTGCTGAGGCGGCTCTGTAAATTCAACGCGATGGCCCGACCATTTTGCCGCACCCGCGGCAACGCGAATGGCACACGATTTGCATTTTAACGGTCCGGCAGGCCGGCTCGATCCGGCCATGCGTCGACACCGTGTGCGGTGGTCAAGCAACGAGAGGCTCTAGAATGACCAAATACAAGCTCGAGTATATCTGGCTCGATGGATACACCCCGGTCCCCAATCTGCGCGGCAAGACTCAGATCAAGGACTATGCCGAGTTCCCGACGCTCGAGCAGCTGCCGCTGTGGGGCTTCGACGGTTCCTCGACGCAGCAGGCCGAAGGCCACAGCTCCGACTGCGTGCTGAAGCCGGTCGCCGTGTTCCCGGATCCGGCCCGCACCAATGGCGTGCTGGTGATGTGCGAAGTCATGATGCCCGATGGCGTGACGCCGCATAGCTCCAACAAGCGCGCCACCATCCTCGACGACGAGGGCGCCTGGTTCGGCTTCGAGCAGGAATATTTCTTCTACAAGGACGGTCGTCCGCTCGGCTTCCCGGAGAGCGGCTATCCGGCGCCGCAGGGCCCTTATTACACCGGCGTTGGCTATTCGAATGTCGGCTCGGTCGCGCGCCAGATCGTCGAGGAGCATCTCGACCAGTGCCTCGCCGCCGGCATCAACCACGAAGGCATCAACGCCGAAGTGGCCAAGGGCCAGTGGGAATTCCAGATCTTCGGCAAGGGCTCCAAGAAGGCTGCCGACCAGATGTGGATGGCGCGCTATTTGATGCAGCGCCTGACCGAGAAGTACGGCATCGACATCGAATATCACTGCAAGCCGCTCGGCGACACCGACTGGAACGGTTCGGGCATGCATGCCAACTTCTCGACCGCCTATATGCGCGAAGTCGGCGGCAAGGCCTATTTCGAAGCGCTGATGGCGGCCTTCGACAAGAACCTGATGGATCACATCGCCGTCTACGGCCCAGACAACGACAAGCGTTTGACCGGCAAGCACGAGACCGCGCCGTGGAACAAGTTCAGCTACGGCATCGCCGACCGCGGCGCTTCGATCCGCGTGCCGCACTCGTTCATCAACAACGGCTACAAGGGCTATCTGGAAGACCGTCGCCCCAACTCGCAGGGCGACCCCTACCAGATCGCTTCGCAGATCCTGAAGACGATCGCCTCGGTTCCAGCCAGCGGCGAGGTTTCGGCTGCTGCCTGAATATTCGCTGCGGCGTAGACCTCAGTGTCTACGCCGCCCCAAAAAAACCCCGGTGTTTTCGCCGGGGTTTTTCTTTGCTTCTGAAACGCTCGCTCTTCATGCGGTCAATCGTGCATCAAGATTGGCGAGGATCTGTTCCCATGACTTTCCGTGGCCGTCAGCGCGGTCCTGATCATAAAACCCGCGATGTCTCAGAGTGACAGTGCATCCGTCGCCGTGCGGTTCGATGTCGACTGACAGGACGGTTTCGGCACCTTGGGTTCCGCTCTTTCCGGTAAGCCATGTCAGTTCCACCTTTCGGTTCGGTTCAAGCGTCAGGAAGCGCCCGTAGTGGGGATGGCGCTTGCCCTCATGCTCAACCACGAAGAACAATTGTCCCTGCGGAACCGGTTTTGCGATCAGCCCTCCGGGCAAAGCGAACCAGCCTTCCCAGCCCGTGGTGAAGCTTTTGTAGATGGCCTCCGGCCGGGCGCGCATGGCGCGGACGACTTGTGTGCATCGTGGGGCCGATCGGAAAGGTTCGGAGTGAAGAGGTCAGCCATGATCGACTTCGGCGTGCCCCAAACAAAAACCCCGGCGTCTCCGCCGGGGTTTTCTTTGCCTCTGAGACGATCGCTCAGACCGAATAGTACATGTCGTATTCGACCGGATGCGGGGTCATTTCGAAGCGCATCACCTCGGCCATCTTCAGCTCGATGTAGCTGTCGATCTGGTCGTCGTCGAAGACGCCGCCGGCTTTCAGGAAGCCGCGGTCCTTGTCGAGGCTCTGCAGGGCTTCGCGCAGCGAGCCGCAGACGGTCGGGATCTTCTTCAGTTCCTTCGGCGGCAGGTCGTAGAGATCCTTGTCCATCGGCTGTCCCGGATGGATCTTGTTCTTGATGCCGTCGAGGCCGGCCATCAGCATGGCGGCGAAGGCGAGGTAGGGGTTCGCGCCCGGATCGGGGAAGCGGACCTCGACGCGCTTGGCCTTCGGCGACGAGCCGAACGGAATGCGGCAGGACGCCGAACGATTGCGCGCCGAGTAGGCGAGCAGCACCGGCGCTTCATAGCCCGGCACCAGGCGCTTGTAGGAATTGGTCAGCGGGTTGGTGAAGGCGTTGATCGCCTTGGCGTGCTTGATGATGCCGCCGATGTAGAACAGGCAGCTCTCCGACAGGCCGGCATATTCGTTGCCGGCGAAGGTCGGCTTGCCGCCCTTCCAGATCGACTGGTGGACGTGCATGCCCGAGCCGTTGTCGCCGAAGATCGGCTTCGGCATGAAGGTGGCCGTCTTGCCGTAGGCATTGGCGACCTGGTGCACGACATATTTGTAGATCAGCATCTTGTCGGCGTTGCGGACCAGCGTGTCGAACTTGATGCCGAGCTCGTGTTGGGCGGCGGCGACCTCATGGTGATGCTTTTCGACGCGCACGCCCATTTCGGCGAGCACGGTCAGCATTTCCGAGCGCATGTCCTGCGCGGAATCGATCGGCGGCACAGGGAAGTAGCCGCCCTTAATGCGCGGACGATGGCCGAGGTTGCCGGTCTCGTAGTCGGTGTCGTCATTGGACGGCAGTTCGGTGGAGTCGAGCCGGAAGCCGGTGTTGTAAGGGTCGGCCTTGTACTTGACGTCGTCGAAGACGAAGAACTCGGCTTCCGGGCCAACATAGATGGTGTCGCCGATGCCTTCCGACTTCATGTAGGCCTCGGCCTTCTTGGCGGTGCCGCGCGGGTCGCGGTTGTAGGATTCGCCGGAGACCGGATCGAGGATGTCGCACAGGATGACCATGGTCGATTGGGCGAAGAACGGGTCCATATGCACCGTGTCGGGGTCGGGCATCAGCACCATGTCGGACTCGTTGATTGCCTTCCAGCCGGCGATCGAGGATCCGTCGAACATGACGCCATCGGCGAACATGTCTTCCTCGACCTCGACGACATCCATCGTCACGTGCTGCAGCTTGCCCTTCGGATCGGTGAAGCGCAGGTCGACGAATTTCACGTCGTTGTCCTTGATCTGCTTCATGATGTCTTTGGCTGTCGTCATGTCATTTCTTCCCTGTGTGCTGACGGTTCGAGGAAACTGAAATCAGAAAGCTCAGACGGCGTCCATACCCGTTTCACCGGTGCGGATACGAACGACTTCCTCGATGTTGGAGACGAAGATCTTGCCGTCGCCGATACGGCCGGTCTGCGCCGCCTTGCGGATGGCTTCGATCGCGCCTTCGACCGCGTCGTCGCCGAGCACAACCTCGATCTTCACCTTGGGCAGGAAATCGACGACATATTCCGCGCCGCGGTAAAGTTCGGTATGGCCCTTCTGCCGGCCGAAGCCCTTGGCCTCGGTGACGGTGATGCCTTGCAGCCCGGCCTCCTGAAGCGCTTCCTTCACTTCGTCTAGCTTGAACGGCTTGATGATCGCTTCGATCTTTTTCATGTAAAAAATGGCCTCCACTGCCAAAAAGACGGGTTGTGAGCCCCGCTTGCGCCTCCTTCAAGCACGAACTGTGCCAATTTCGGCTGAAACGAAGCGGTATCACGCGATTTCAACACCATGCCGCACCGGGATGCACATCCGCGTCATTCGCGGCATTGGATGCGGCATGGACTCCCAAAGCCTAGTCACAACGGTTGCGCTTGTCCGCCCAATATTTAGGCAATCCGTATATTTTGCGGGCAGTTTGCGCGGCGCTTCGTTCCTCCAACGCTGCTTTCGCTCTCGCAATCCGCCTATCGGCGTTTGCGTCAGACTGAAAACTGGACAATGCTCGATTGAAATGCGGACGGCAATCCATGAGCAACGAACTTCTGTTTCCGGCCGAAATGGGCGAAGCCGACCGGCTGGCGATCGCCGCCGGCCCGCTGGATGGCTTCGGCCTTATGCGCCGTGCCGGCGAAGCGGTGGCCGCGGTTGTGCTGACGCGCTATCCGGCCGCGGCACGTGTGCACGTGCTGTGCGGTCCCGGCAACAATGGCGGCGACGGCTATGTCGTTGCCGGCGTGCTGCATGACAGCGGCGTCGATATCCGGTTGTGGGCGTCCGGTCCGCCCAGGGCGGGCAGCGATGCGGCGATAGCCGCCGCCGAATGCCCGGTCGCGCCCCGGCCGCTGTCGGCATTCAGCGCCGAGAAGAACGCGGTCGTGGTTGATGCGCTCTACGGGGCAGGGCTGTCCAAGCCACTGTCGGGCGATGCAGCCCGGGCAGTCGAAATCGTCACGACGCTGAACCTGCCTGTTGTCGCCGTCGACCTGCCCTCCGGCGTTTCCGGCGAAAGCGGCAACATACTGGGGCAGGCGTTCCGTGCCGACGCCACCGTTACCTTCGCGCGCAAGAAGCCCGGCCATCTGCTGCTGCCGGGGTGCGAGCGGTGCGGTGAGGTCGTGCTTGCCGACATCGGCATCGGGGCCGAGATCATTGCGCAACTCAAGACGCAGGCCTTCGAGAACGTGCCGGCGCTTTGGCTGGACACGCTTCCCGTGCCGGCGGTCGATGCACACAAATACAGACGCGGCCATGCCGGTGTCTTTTCCGGCGGGCCATCGGCGACGGGTGCTGCGCGGCTGTCGGCGCTTGCCGCTGCCAGAAGCGGCGCAGGGGCGGTGACGGTGCTGTCGCCGGCGAACGCCATGCAGGTCAACGCCGCGCACCTCACCTCGATCATGCTGCGCAAGGCCGATACGGTCGAGGACGTGCACGATTTCATCGGCGATCGGCGACCATCGGCCTTCGTCCTCGGTCCCGGTTTCGGAGTTGGTGACAAGACCCGGGTTTTTGCCTTGGCGATGCTGGGTGCCGGACGGCAAGGTGCCGCCGGCTCGATCGACGGGCTGGTGCTTGATGCCGACGGCATCACCTCATTTCGCGATGAGCCGGATACGCTGTTCGAAGCGGCGCGTCAGCCAAAAGCCCCGGCGCTGGTGATGACGCCGCATGAGGGCGAATTCGGTCGGCTCTTCCCGGACATTGCAGGCGACAACGCGCTCTCCAAACTGACCAAGGCGCGCACGGCTGCCGCACGTGCCAATGCCATCATCGTCTACAAGGGCGCCGACACGGTCATCGCAGCACCAAATGGCCGGATGGCGATTAACAGCAATGGTGCGCCCTGGCTCGCCACCGCTGGGTCTGGCGATGTGCTGGCGGGCATCATCGCCGGACTGCTGGCGCAGGGCATGCCGCCTTTCGAGGCTGCCTGTGCGGCGGTGTGGATCCATGCCGAGGCGGGTAGCCGCGTCGGACCCGGGCTGATCGCCGAGGACCTGCCGCTTGCCATGGTGCCGGTGCTGCGCGCGTTGATCGGCAGCCGCAAGGGAATCGCTGGATGACCCACCGCTTCACGCTGCTTCTTGGATTTCTTGTGGCGCTCTTGATGGCGCAGGTGGCGCGCGCCGAGGGTCCGGTGAGCATGGTCGACGATCCGGCGATTCTCGCCGCCCTCGATGCCAGGGGTTTTGGCTTTGCCGGAGTTTTCGCCGTCGATGGCGAGGACGACCTGAAGGCCCTCTATGACGAGGCGCCGGCCTATCACGCGATTGTCGACACGGTGGCAGGCGACGTCGCCGCCTTGCGGGCGGAAATGAAGGCTGGCGGGCGGACGCTCTATGAGGTGACCGACGGCAATGTCGGCCGCATCATGGACATGCGCTGGCTGAAGACGGCCGCGGCGCGCTTCCGTCTGGTCGGCGTCATCAACCGGATCGACCGGCGCGACTTCGCTGATGTTCAGGGCGAAAGCAGCTGTGGCGAAGTGCGGTTCATCTACCGGCTTGCCTACAGCTTCAAGAAGAACGGCAAGGTGCTGGCCTCACGCCTGCCGTTCAATTTCAATGCCGTCTACAGTGCCGCGCCGGATGCCGATGGCGGCTGCGTTGGCGTTGCCGGGCGCTGGACGTCGCAGCTCGACGAGAGCGTCGATGCCGGCTGGCTTGTTGGAGGGCCGCTGGAAAAGGCTGGCCTCAGCTTCAAGCAGCTCGAACTCAATGCACAAGTCGTCCGCTTTCCCTCCGGCCAGGAGACCGAGTTCGGCGGCCAGGCTGCCTATCTGATGCGGATATTCGACTTTGACGGTGCCGCCATCAGCGAGAAGCCGCTGGAAAACACGCCGGATGCGGCGCGGCTAACGGAAGACGCCGCGCTCAAGAAAAGGCTTGCCGACTATATCAGCGCCAACGTCGCGGTGGTCGATCTCGGCGTCTACGAAATCCCCGATGAATTCCTGGCCAAAAAGGTCATTTCGTGGTCGACTTTCGGCAGCGCCAGGCAGGCCAACCACCCGTTTACGCCATTGTTCCAGCCAACGGATTTCGGCGGGCTCGATTATTCCGGGCTCAAGCTGGTGCGCACGCCGGAGGCCCTGGTCGAGCGGCTGGACAATGGCGCCTGCCAGGGCTGCCATCAGGCAGGCTCGACCGCTGGCTTCCATTTCATCGGTCTCGACGACAGAACGACGTCGCCGCTCAATCGCATCGAGGTCGGCGTCTCGCCGCATCTCCATGCCGAAATACCGCGCCGCAAGGCCTGGCTGCGCGCCACGGCAGACGGCAAGGAGCCGAACCGGTTCCGGCCGCTGTCCTTCGCGCCGCCGGCCGCCTGGACGGATACAGGCAATGTCGACTACGCACCGGCCGAGATGGCGATGCCGTGCCTGGTGCCGGAGGATGCCGCCCGCTTCGGCGCCATCTGGGAGTGCGGCGGCGGCACCGTCTGCACGCCGCTGGCCACCGCTTCAGGCGTGCGCACCAAGCTGGCGCAATGCCTGCTGCCCAAGGACAGCAAGGACATGTTTTCCGGCCATCCATGCCTGACCGGCTCGATCGCCAGCAATGAGAGGCAGCCTTTCAACGATCGTTACAAAATCACTGGGCAGTTCGCCGCATTCGCGACCGATATTTCACGCACCGCCTATACGTGCCGTCCGCCGAAGATCGGCGTGCCGGCCGGCATCGCCTATCGCGGCTGCGACGACAAGGATCGCGCCTTTGCCGCTTTCAAGGCGGGCAAGCCGATGCCCAGCGAGATCTGCGGGCTGGTCGGCGGGAAAAAGTTCGATACCTGCGTGGCGACCAACAATTTCGACCAGTGCCTCGGCGGCGCGGTCAATCGCGGCAATCGTCCGGCCTGCTCGACCGATCACTTTTGCCGCGAGGACTATATGTGCCAGTCGCTGCCGCCCGACACGCCCGGCGTGGCCAAGGTCAAAGGCATCGGCTTCTGCTCGCCGACCTATTTCATCTTCCAGATGCGCATCGACAACCATGCAACGCCATGGGCGAGTGCGGCGCGCGCCACCATGGGCGCGGGGTTCGGGGCGGCGGAAGAGGAATAGGGCGCCGGATATCCAGGTCAGGCGCCTTGCGGACGGCGCGCTTGCGCCACAGCGTCCGCCAAGGCGGAAAGCACTCTTTCCTCGCTGATGTCTCGCGTATGCTCGATCCAGCTTGGCGTCGAAATCGGCGGCTCGACATACCGGACCTGGTCGTTCACAGGACCGGTTTCGTAGGAGCGGTTCGATCCGAATATCAGCACGCACGGCCCCTCTAAGGCCGCGGCCGCATGCGCGACGCCGCCATCGACGCCAAGGAAGACGGTCGAGGCAGCGATCTGGCACATGGCGTCGGTGATGTCAGGGGTCGATGTGAAATCCACCGCCTCCGGAAGCGCTGCCCGGATCTGGGCAGCGGCCTCGCGTTCGCGCGGACCGCCGACAATCCATATCGACCAGCCGCGCCTGGCGTGATCCCTGGCGACCGAGACGAAACGCTCCGCCGGCCATGAGCGGAAGTTGGCGAAATCCGACGTGTAGAGCGCCAGCGCCGGCCTTGCCGCGTCGATCCCATGCCGGACGCGCCAAGCCGACAACTCCTCGGGCGAAACCGCCATTCGCGGCGGCGGCAAGCGCATTCCGTCGGCCGGCTTCTCACCCAGCATGGCGATGGCGCAGACCTGCTCGAACAGCCTTGTCTTGCGCGGGCCGAAAGCCACCAAGCTCTTCAGCCAGCCGGCCGGCAGCCGGTTGACGATGCCGAACTGCAGTTCGCGCGGATAGCCGATGCGCTCAGGGATGCCCGCCATCCAGGGCACCAGGGCCGCCTTGGTGCTGCTGGAGAGAAGATAGCATGCGCGATAGTTCTGCTCGCGAAGCTGGCGGGCCAACTGCATGCGCTTGCCGAAGCCAGCCTGCAAGTGCCGCTTCTCCAGCACCCAGGCCTTCCTGACGTGAGGCATCAGCCGCGCGAGGGGTGCTGCAAGCGGCGAGGTGATGACATCGATGGGATGGCCGGGAAACCGTTCGGCGATGACCTGAATGGCCGAATGGCAGCGAACGAAATCGCCGATCGCCGGCAAGCAGAAGACAAGGATAGGACTCAATGGGTGATTACCTGTTCGGTGGGAAGAAGGTTGCGTCGACGGTGCGCCTCACAGCGGAATGTTGTCGTGCTTCTTCCAGGGGTTCTGCATGTCCTTGTTGCGCAGCATGCGCAGCGCTCGGGCGATGCGGCGGCGGGTCGAGTGCGGCATGATCACCTCGTCGACATAGCCGCGCTCGGCGGCGACGAAGGGCGACAGGAAGCGGTCCTCGTAAGCCTTTGTATGGGCTGCGATCTTTTCGGAGTCGCCGATATCCTTGCGGTAGATGATTTCGACGGCGCCCCTGGCGCCCATCACAGCGATCTGCGCTGTCGGCCAGGCATAGTTCATGTCGCCGCGCAGATGCTTCGAGGCCATCACGTCATAGGCGCCGCCATAGGCTTTTCTTGTGATGACGGTGATCTTCGGCACGGTCGCTTCGGCATAGGCGAACAACAGCTTGGCGCCGTGCTTGATCAGCCCGCCATATTCCTGCGCGGTACCTGGCAGGAAGCCGGGAACATCGACGAAGGTCACGATCGGGATCGAAAAGCAGTCACAGAAGCGCACGAAGCGCGCCGCCTTGCGGCTGGCGTCGGAATCGAGCACGCCGGCCAGCACCATCGGCTGGTTGGCGACGAAGCCGACCGTGCGGCCCTCGACGCGGCCGAAGCCGGTGACGATGTTTTTGGCAAAGCTCTGCTGGATCTCGAAGAAGTCGCCCTCGTCGGCGACTTTGAGGATCAGTTCCTTGATGTCGTAAGGCTTGTTGGCGTTGTCGGGGATCAGCCGGTCGAGCGACAGATCGTGGTCGGTCACCGACTGGTAGCATTCGATCTCGGGAAGCTCTGCCGTGTTGGAAGCGGGCAGCAGATCGACCAGCCGGCGCATCTGCAGCAGCGCCTCGACATCATTGTCATAGGCGCCGTCGGCGATCGAGGATTTGGTCGTGTGGACGCTGGCGCCGCCGAGGCTCTCGGCGGTCACCGTTTCGTTGGTGACGGTCTTCACCACATCCGGGCCGGTGACGAACATGTAGGATGTGTCGCGTACCATGAAGATGAAGTCGGTCATCGCCGGTGAATAGACATCGCCGCCGGCGCAAGGACCCATGATCAGCGAGATCTGCGGGATGACGCCGGAGGCCAGAACGTTGCGCTGGAAAATCTCGGCATAACCGCCAAGTGCCGCCACGCCTTCCTGGATGCGGGCGCCGCCGGCGTCGTAGAGGCCGATGATCGGCGCGCGGTTGCGCAGTGCCATCTCCTGCACCTTGACCACCTTCTCGGCATGGGCTTCCGACAGCGAGCCGCCGAAGACGGTAAAGTCCTTGGCGAAGAGATAGACCGGGCGGCCATTGACCGTGCCCCAGCCGGTGACGACGCCGTCGCCGGCGATCTTGGTCTTCTCCATGCCGAAATCGGTCGATCGGTGCTCGACATACATGTCGAACTCCTCGAACGAGCCTTCGTCGAGGAAGACGTCGATGCGCTCGCGGGCGGTGAGCTTGCCCTTCTTGTGCTGGGCGTCGATGCGCGCCTTGCCGCCGCCCATGCGGGCGATCTCGCGGCGGCGCTCGAGTTCCTTCAGCACGTCCTTCATCGCCGGTCCCCAAAATGGAAAGCTGCATTTGTGGTAATGATGCCCGCAAGCGAGCGCAAGCGCCGCTTTCGCGCTCGTTTTTGCTGCGCTGCAACATGACGCCCCTTGCATTCCGGGGCGAACTCAGCCATATGCAGCGGCATAGGCGCTTGGGCCGGGACATTCCGGCCTTCTCGACAAATGAGACTGGTTGCGTCTGTTTTCCCTCTTTCCGGCAAATCGGCAAGGTGGCGAAAAAGCCCCGTGGCATGATGCCTGCGGGCACGACAGCGCAGCCGAGTGGACGATCCCGTCCGCCCGCCTTGTCGTTCATGACAGATTTTTCGACGGCAGGTTGCGCCCTGCCGCCATTGATGTTTGCGGCCAGGAGCCGCGTGAAAGAAGATTATTTTGACTAATGAAAACACCGCGGAACTGAACGGTTTCGCAGCACTTGGAATTTCGGGCGCGCTGCTCAAGGCGACCCATGCCGCGGGCTTCAGCGATCCGAAGCCAATCCAGGTCCAGGCAATCCCGCCGCAGCTGGAAGGCCGTGACATTTTCGGCATCGCCCAGACCGGCTCGGGCAAGACGGCGGCCTTCGCGCTGCCGATCCTGTCGAAGATCATCGCGCTCGGCACCAAGCGGCGCGCCAAGACGACCCGTGCGCTGATTCTGGCGCCGACGCGCGAACTTGCGGTGCAGATCGAGGACACCATCAAGATCCTTGCCAAGGGCGCGCATGTTTCGACCGCGCTGGTGCTCGGCGGCGTCTCCCGCTTCAGCCAGGTGAAGAAGGTTGCTCCCGGCGTCGACATCCTGATCGCCACGCCCGGCCGTCTGACCGACCTGGTGCGCGAGGGTGACCTCATTTTGTCCGACACCAAATGGCTGGTGCTCGACGAAGGCGACCGCATGCTCGACATGGGCTTCATCAACGACGTCAAGCGCATCGCCAAGGCGACCGCGCCGGATCGCCAGACGGCGCTGTTTTCGGCCACCATGCCGGACGAAATCGCCGAACTGGCCAAGGGCCTATTGAAGAACCCGGTTCGCATCGAGGTCTCGCCGCAGAGCACCGCGGCAGCTGAGATCGTGCAGGGCGTCGTCTTTGCCCGCACCAAGCAGAAGCGGCAGGTGCTGTCCAAGATGCTCGCCGACGAGGCGATGAAGTCCGTCATCATCTTTTCGCGCACCAAGCATGGCGCCGACAGGGTGACCAAGGATCTCGAGCGCGACGGCTTCAAGGCCGCCGTCATCCACGGCAACAAGTCGCAGAACGCCCGCCAGAAGGCGCTCAACGACTTCCGCGAGGGCTCGGTACGCATTCTGGTGGCGACCGATATCGCCGCGCGCGGCATCGACGTGCCAGGCATCAGCCATGTGGTGAATTTCGACCTGCCTGATGAAGCGGAAAGCTATGTCCATCGCATCGGCCGCACCGGCCGCAACGGCATGGACGGCATTGCCATCACGCTTTGCGATCCGTCAGAGAACAGCAAGCTTCGCCAAGTCGAGCGCATCATCCGCAGCAAGCTGCCGATCGTTGCCGACCATCTCGGCAGCCCCGATCCGCAGCGCAATCCTGCTGAAAAGAACGAGCGCTTCGAGCCGGCCAAGGACCGCGCCGACCACAATGGCCGTCGCGACGGCAGGCGGCCGGGCGGCAACAGCGGTTTCGGCAAGAAGCGGTTCGGCGACAAGCCGGCCGGCGATCGTCCCTTCGTGGCCAAGCCGCAAGGCGAGCGCCCGGAGGGCCGCAAGCCGTTCAAGGGCAACAACAAGCGCCGTTTCGGCGGCAAGCGGCCGGCTACCCGCGCCGCCTGAACCGGCGACGCGGTCGAGCCTGGGCCCGATCGCCGCTGATTGAAAACAAGGGCGATCGAAGCGATGCTTCGGTCGCCCTTTTCGTTTCGGGTCTATTCCGTGAGCGCCTTGACCCAGACGACGATGCGTTGTGCCAGGAAGGTCGTGGTCGATGGCGACAGCGCGTCGCCGGCAATGACGTGGTTGTCCTGGTCGCCGGTGTCGTCGACCGGCACCAGTTCGTGGGCGGCGCCCCAGCGTCCGGCGATCTCGCGCGTGCGGTCGGGCCGCACCACTTTGTCCGAGTCCGAAAAGATGAACAAAGCCGGGATGGCCGCCTTCTCCACCGGCGCGCCGTAGGCAAGCTCCACCAGCGCCTCCATCGGCAGCGTCGCCGCCATCGGATATTTGTAGGTCCAGAATTTTTCGTGCAACGCATTGCGCGTCGGGAAACTGCGCTCCTTGCCGCCGACGAGTTCGGCGATCTGCTTGCCCCACGGCATGGTCAGGATCTCGGCACCGGAAGCCTTGACGCCAAAGTTGGGCGAGATGAATGCGATCGCGGCAACGCCGTCCGAGGCATCCGGCTGCGTCGCCGCCCAGGCCGCCAGCGAGCCGCCGGTCGAGGTGGCAATGACGATCACCTTGTCGCCGATCGCCCGGCCGATGGCGAGCGCTTCCTCATAGTCGTTGATCCAGGCATTGACGCTGCCCTGCGCCATCGCGGCGCTGTCCTGACCATGGCCGGTGAGACGGGTGTAGAAGAGGTTGGCGTCGAGCTGGTCGGCCACGTCATCGGGCAGCGGACGGACCTCGCCCTTCGACGCCGAAAACCCATGGATGTAGACGATCGCCAGCTTTGTCCTGGCGTGAACCATCGGGTCGACCCAGATGATCTCCTTTTCCAGCCCGTCGCGGATATTGGGGACGGCGGCCTCTTCGCGCGCCAGATAGGCCTGCGGATCGTCGCCGATCCCCTTGGGATCGAAGCGGATCGTGGTGTCGACGGGAACGCGCGGGCCAAGCACGAAGGCCATGACAAGAACGACGGCGAGGCCCAACACCGCAAGCACGATCCGCCGCCCCATTAACAGACTCCACGCAATAATTCTCAACCTATGGGCGCGACTGCAAACAGGCAACGGGGAGCTGTGGACGACGCGGTCGCCACTAGTGGACGGCCAGCCGCCACTTGTGGACGACGCGGCCGCGCTGACGATCGCTATTCGCCGGGCGGCTTGCGGTCGAAATTGAGCGGTCGGGCCATCCAGGCGGTCGTCAGGCCGATCACCCAGCGCCCGACCGGCCGCGGCAGCAGACCGAGCAGTTTTAGAGGCCAGCTTATGTGGTAGGGAAAGGTGACTTCGAAGCCGCCGGATCTGATGCCACGCGCCATGCGGCGCGAAGCGCGATGTACAGGCATCAGACCAGGCATCGGCAGCATGTTCTTTTCCGTCAGCGGCGTGTCGACAAAGCCCGGGTTAATCACCTGGACGCGAATGTTCATCTTGTCGAAATCGTACTTCAGCGACTCGGCCAGGATGTTGATGGCTGCCTTGGTGCCGCCATAGGCGGCGGTGGTCGGCCAGCCGGAATAAGCCGTCACCGATCCGACAAGCACAACATGGCCGCGCGAACGCACGCGCATGTGTTCGACGACGGGCACCAGGCCGTTGAGGATGCCGAAATAGTTGACCTCGAAGGACCGCCGGAAATCCCGTACGATCAGGTCTTCGCCAGGGGTGGCGATGTAGTTCCCCGCGTTGAATACGGCCAGCACGATCGGGCCGAGATCCTTTTCGATTGCCGCGACCGTCGCTGCCATGCGCTGCTCGTCGGTGACGTCGCAAGGAAAGGAGGTGACGCGGCCTGGCATCTGCGCCGTTTCGACGAGCAGCGTGTCGACCGGATCGCAGTCCAGTGCGGTCACGGCAACGGCATAGCCTTGCGCCGCGAGGTCCTTGGCCAATGCGCGGCCGATGCCGCTGCTGCCGCCGGTGATCCAGGCGACACCGTGCTTCGGGTTGGCCCGATAGAGAGTCATGCTGCGCCCTGTGAATGTGTCGATAGTGCTCTAGCGGCGGATAAATCGAATGAAAAGAGCGCTTTTCGCGCGATGTGGAAATGAACATTTTGACAACACATCCGTTTTGAGACGCATCCTGGCAATTGCGGTGCCCGAAATGCCGCTAGTCCAGGCAAATTCTTGCCTTGAAACCGAAGCTTCGGGTTTCTAGGGTCTCGCCGCACCTACACAAGGAATCTCCATGCATCGTTCTGTGATCGAAGCGATTGGCAACACGCCCCTGATCCGCCTCAACAAGGCGTCGGAAGCAACCGGTTGCGAGATCCTGGGCAAGGCCGAATTCATGAATCCGGGTCAGTCGGTCAAGGACCGGGCCGGCCTGTTCATCATCCGCGACGCCGAACAGCGCGGGCTTCTGAAGCCGGGCGGCG
Organism: Mesorhizobium sp. CNPSo 4689; assembly: GCF_057784325.1. Lineage (NCBI taxonomy): Bacteria > Pseudomonadati > Pseudomonadota > Alphaproteobacteria > Hyphomicrobiales > Phyllobacteriaceae > Mesorhizobium > Mesorhizobium sp. CNPSo 4689. The sequence continues at coordinate 51,134 of NZ_JBWLUZ010000022.1, read as the reverse complement.
TCATCGTCGAGGGAACGGCCGGCAACACCGGTATCGGCCTGACGCTGGTCGCCAAGGCGCTCGGTTATCGCACCGTGATCGTCATCCCGGACACGCAGAGCCAGGAGAAGAAGGACACGATCAAAATGCTCGGTGGCGAGCTGATCGAGGTGCCGGCAGTGCCTTACAAGAACCCCAACAATTACGTGAGGCTCTCGGGGCGCCTGGCCGAGCAGATGGCGCGTTCGGAGCCGAACGGCGCGATCTGGGCCAACCAGTTCGACAACGTCGCCAACCGCGACGGCCATATCCGCACCACAGCGCAGGAAATCTGGGCCCAGACCGGCGGCAAGGTCGATGGCTTTGTGTCGGCTGTCGGGTCCGGCGGGACGCTGGCCGGCGTTGGCCTGGGGCTGAAGGCCAAAAGCAACGACGTCAAGATCGTGCTCGCCGATCCGCTGGGCGCGGCACTCTACAGTTTCTACACCAGTGGCGAATTGAAGTCCGAGGGCAGCTCGATCACCGAAGGCATCGGCCAGGGGCGTATCACCGCCAACCTCGAAGGCTTCACGCCGGATTTCTCGTTCCAGATTCCGGATGAGGAAGCGTTGCCGATCGTCTTCGACCTGATCCAGGAAGAAGGCCTGTGTGTCGGCGGCTCGACCGGCATCAACATTGCCGGCGCCATCCGGCTGGCGCGCGAACTGGGTCCCGGCCATACCATCGTCACCCTCCTTTGCGACTACGGCACGCGCTACCAGTCGAAGCTGTTCAACCCTGAGTTCCTGCGCGGGAAAGGACTGCCGGCGCCGGGCTGGATGGACGACCAGAGCAAGATCTCGGTGCCGTTCGAAAAGGTCGCGTGATGGCACACCAGACCGAAGCGCTGTTTCGCGACGACGCCTATCTGAAGACGACTGATGCCACGGTCGTCGCTATCAACGAGCGCGGTGGCATCATCCTCGACCGGACGATCTTCTATGCGACGTCGGGCGGCCAGCCGGGCGACACCGGTGCGCTGGAGCGCGCCGACGGCAGCCGCATCGCCGTTGCCGCCACCATCACCGGCGAGACCAAGGACGAGATCATCCATGTACCGTCGCCCGAGCAGGCGGTTCCCGGTATCGGCGAGCGGCTGAAGCTCGCCATTGACTGGGAGCGACGGCACCTTCTGATGCGCATGCATGCCGCCTGCCATTTGCTCACCGTTGTCTGTCCGTACCCGATCACGGGTGCCGCGGTTTCCGAGGACGACAGCCGCGTCGACTTTGACATTCCGGATGCCGGTTTCACCAAGGAGGACGTGACGGCGGGGCTGATGGAGTTGGTGCGCGCCGACCATCCGATCTTCACCCGGCTGATCACCGACGAGGAACTGGCGGCCAATCCCGGCCTGGTGAAATCCAAGAATGTGCGGCCGCCCGTCGGCACCGGCAGGATCCGCCTGGTCTGCATCGGCGAGAATGCCTCGATCGACAGTCAGCCTTGTGGCGGCACGCATGTGAAGAGCACAGGCGAAGTCGGCGAGATCCATATCGGCAAGATCGAAAAGAAAGGCCGCGAGAACCGGCGCTTCCGTATACGCTTCGGGCCTATGCCGGCGATCTGAAGGTCAGGTGCCGCCACAGGCGAGCAGGAGAAAAAGAATGGCCGAGGATAGTCCTTTCATCGTCGACGCGGACTGGCTGCAGCAGCGCCTCGGGGAGCCGGGCCTGACGATCATCGATGCTTCGTGGTACCTGCCAGCGCAGAAGCGCGACCCGCGCGTCGAATATGAGGCGGCGCATATTCCGGGTGCACGGTTTCTCGACCAGGATGCGATCTCGGACCCGGAGTCCGGCCTGCCGCATACGCTGCCGTCGCCGCAGAATTTCGCGCAATATGTTGGCAGCATGGGCGTTTCGGCCGACGATACGATCGTGGTCTATGACGGCCCCGGCTATTTTTCGGCCCCACGCGGCTGGTGGATGTTCCGGGTCATGGGCGTGTTCCAGGTCTACGTCCTGAGCGGCGGCTTCGACCGCTGGAAGGCGGAGGGTCGCCCAGTGACGGCGGAGCAGACCAAGATCGCAGCTTGCATCTTCCACGCCGATTTCGACGCAAGCCGTGTCGTCAGCCTCGCCGAGATGCGCAGCATCGTCGACAAACGAGAAAGCCAGATCGCCGACGCGCGCTCCGCCGGCCGTTTCGCCGGTACCGAGCCTGAACCTCGTGCCGGCGTCCGTTCAGGCCATATGCCTGGCGCGCGCAATGTCCCGGTTGCAGCCCTTGCCGAGAACGGCGAATTGCTGCCCAGGGATCGCCTGCGCAAGGTGATCGAGGATGCCGGCATCGATCTGTCGAAGCCGGTCGTCACGTCGTGCGGCTCGGGCATCACGGCGGCGGCGATCACGCTGGCGCTGGAGACGCTTGGCCATACCGACAACAGGCTTTACGACGGCTCATGGACCGAATGGGGCGGGCTTGGCGATACGCCGGTGGTGACGGGCAAGGAATGACGGCGATGGAAAACGGAGCGCTGGAAGACATCGACGTCACGGTGACGTTTCTCGAAATGCATGTACCGCCGGCCTATTCGCCTCCGGTGCCGTACAACCGCCAGATCGCGCTGCTGAAGGTCAAGGATATTCCGCTGCATTTCTACCGCTATTTGATGGATCGGGTGGGGCGGAAATGGCACTGGGTCAACGTGCTGAGGCTGAACGATGAGGAGCTTTCGGCCGGCCTGCATCGCGAAGACCGCGACATCAGGGTGCTTTATCTCGACGGTGCGCCGGCCGGTTTCTTCGACCTCAAACCGCATCTGCCGGAAGAAGTCGAGCTCGCCTATTTCGGCATGATGGAGCACGCCACCGGCCAAGGCATCGGCCGCTGGTTCCTGGGCGCGGCGATCGCCGCTGCGTGGTCGCATGGGCCGAAGCGGGTGACGGTGCAGACCTGCACGCTCGACCATCCCGCGGCCCTGCCGCTCTACCAGAAACTCGGCTTTGCGCCGGTGGCGCAAAAGAAGGAGATCGTGCATCCGATGACCTTCGCCGAGCGTTCGGCCAGTGTCATGCGGCCTTAGCTTCTCCCTAAGCTGAACCTACCGTTCATCCGCGCTTCAGACTGTCTTTGCCATGGTGCCTTCAGCATCAATGCGCCCATCACAGAGCGGCGCCGAAGGAGAAGAGACATGCTGACCCGACGCACATTTGCCGTGGCGATGATTGCGGCATTTGCCATGCCGAGCCTGGCATCCGCTCAGGCGACGACACCGTCCGCCGCGACGATCGAACGCCAGCTTGAAGCGCCACCCAAGGTGAAGCTGCGCCCCAACCAGCGCGTCACCATCCGCGAGTTCAAGCGGCGGCCGGATCTCAGGCGCATGGCGCGCTCGATCGACATCCAGTCGATCAATTTCGCCTTCGGCTCGGCCGCCATTTCCAGTTCGCAATACGGCAAGATCGAAAACATCGCCAACGCGCTCGAGCGCATCCTGCGCCGCGATCCTCGCGCCCGGGTGCTGATCGAAGGCCATACCGACGCTGTCGGTTCCTTCCAGTCGAACCAGATCCTGTCCGAACAGCGTGCCGCCTCGCTGAAACGGACGCTGGTGCGCGAATTCGGCGTGCCGGGTCGTGCGCTGGATACCGTTGGTTATGGCGAGGAGTTCCTGCTGGTGCCGACGCAGAACGAGAACTGGCGCAATCGCCGGGTGACGCTGCGCCGCTTCGACGATTTCATCCGCTGAGCCTGACCAGAATTTTGGAGCAATACTGCAAAGAGCCCGGCTTGAACGAGCCGGGCTCTTTGCATAACGCTGATCGTCCAGGGGCCAATGGTGATGGCGAAAGGATCGGATGATGGCGATACGGGTGGTTTTGGCAGGCGCGACCGGCTGGGTCGGTAGGGCGTTGGTGCCGGCGATCGCGGCGCAGGCCGACATGGTGCTCTCCGGTGCGGTGTCGCGCAGCGGTGCGGGGCAAGATTCCGGCCTGCTGGTTGGCGTGCCAGCCAATGGCGTGATCGCGTCCGCCACGCTGGCGCAGGCGCTGCAGGCGCCATCCGACGTGCTGGTCGATTACACCAAGCCGGATGTGGTGAAGGACCACGTGCTGCTCGCCATCGAGAAGGGACGGCATGTGGTGATCGGCACGTCCGGGCTCGGAGCCGCCGACTATGCCGACATCGATGCGGCGGCGCGTGCCAACCGGGTCGGCGTCATCGCGGCCGGCAATTTTTCGATCACCGCCACGCTGATGAAGCGTTTTGCGCTGATGGCGGCGAAATATGTGCCTGATGTCGAGGTCATCGACTATGCCAGCGCCAGGAAGCCGGATGCGCCGTCGGGCACGGCGCGCGAACTGGCGGAAGCGCTGGCTGATGTCCGCAAGGCATCCACCGCGCGGCCGGTGTCGGAGGTCTCTGGCATGCCGGGAACACGCGGTGCTGCTGTCGGCGTGGGCGAGGGGGGTGCAGGTGCATGCGCCGCGTCTGCCGTCCTACATACTGTCCTGCGAGGCGCTGTTCGGCCTGCCCGACGAGCGGCTGACCATCCGCCATGATGCGGGTTCGTCCGCAGCGCCCTATGTCGCCGGTACGCTGCTTGCTGTCCGGCGGGTGCAGGAAGTCACCGGGCTGGTGCGTGGCCTCGATGCGCTGATGGACTGATCCGCCTTGGCAGGAATCGGGTGGGAAGCGGTTTCTCGGCAGCATAATTTCCGGTCAACGACACCGGAGATTTTGCCATGACCATCCAGTTCAAAGCTCTGCCGACGGAAGATGTGAGAGCCCTGCAGCGCGGTGGACCTGACGCTTACGGCCACACGCCAGAGCGGAGCATCTCCGACGGCGACGGCGTGCCGTGCCGGCATTGCCTGAAGAACGTCGCCGCCGGCGATGCCTATCTGATCCTGGCCTACCGGCCGTTTCCGGAACTGCAGCCTTACGCCGAGACCGGGCCGATCTTCCTGCATGCGCAGGAATGCGAGCGTGCCGACGAGGCCGAGGCACTCCCCGATATGCTCGAAAGCAGCGACTATATCGTGCGCGGCTATGGCAGCGACGACCGCATCGTCTATGGCAGCGGCGGCGTCATCCCGACGACCGCCATCGCGGCACGCGCCGAGGCGCTGTTCGAGCGCCACGACATCGCTTACGTCCACGTCCGCTCGGCGCGCAACAATTGCTACCAGTGCCGGATCGATCGCGGCTGACGGTGCGCAAAAAGATGCCCGCCGATAGTCTGGCGGGCAGTTGGGAAAAATAGTCGCGACAGAAGCTGTGGCCGAAGCCGCCGGCAAGCTTGGTATTCGCCGGCGTCTGGGAGCGGCTCGAGCCGTCAGGGAACGACACCTGTGTAGGCATAGTTTTCGAACGCCGAATGTGAAGTGCTTCACACAGGGCGTATTTGATCATGGCGGGGCGAAAGATGGTGACGACTGTCGCACTCCCGTCGCATAAGAGCGCTAAAAGGTAGTCGTCGATCGATTGCCGACCGCGGATGAACCGGCGGCATATCTCGACATCGAGGAAGCGGGGCTTTGGCTCCGCTTTTTTGTTATTTGAATTCCACGCAAAGAAAAAACCCGCCGGGATGAGCCGGCGGGCGACAGGAGGAATTCTTTGCCCGGGTATCAGGCGGCGAGCACGGCCTTCGGCTCGACCAGTTCGTAGCCGAGCGCTTCGGCGACGGCACGGTTGGTGATCTTGCCCTTGTGGACGTTGAGGCCATTGCGCAGATGGTGGTCGTCGACCAGCGCCTTCAAGCCCTTGTCGGCGAGCTGCAGGCCATAGTGCAGCGTGGCGTTGTTGAGCGCGTGCGCCGAGGTGACCGGCACCGCGCCCGGCATGTTGGCGACGCAGTAATGGATGACGCCGTCGACCTCGTAGGTCGGCTCGGCATGGGTGGTGGCGTGCGAGGTCTCGAAGCAGCCGCCCTGGTCGATGGCGACGTCGACCAGCACCGAACCCTTCTGCATGCCGGAGAGCATTTCACGCGTCACCAGCTTGGGCGCGGCGGCACCCGGGATCAGCACGGCGCCGACGACGATGTCGGCCGAGAAGCATTCTTCTTCCAGCGCCTCGACGGTCGAGTAGCGGGTATGGACGCGGCCGGCGAACAGGTCGTCGAGCTGGCGCAGGCGCGGGATGGAGCGGTCGATGATGGTGACGTCCGCGCCAAGGCCGACCGCCATCCTGGCGGCATGCAGGCCGACGACGCCGCCGCCAAGCACGGTGACCTTGCCGGGCAGAACGCCGGGCACGCCGCCGAGCAGCACGCCGCGGCCGCCATTGGCCTTCTGCAGCGCTGTGGCGCCGGCCTGGATCGACAGGCGGCCGGCGACTTCCGACATCGGCGCCAGCAGCGGCAGGCCGCCGCGGTCGTCGGTCACGGTCTCGTAGGCGATTGCCGTGACGCCGGAGCCGAGCAGGCCCTTGGTCTGCTCCGGATCCGGAGCCAGGTGGAGATAGGTGTAGAGGATCTGGCCGTCGCGCAGCTGGACCCACTCGTTGGGTTGCGGCTCCTTGACCTTGACGATCATGTCCGACTTGGCGAACACGTCGGCCGCCGTCTTGGCGATTGTAGCGCCGGCGGCGCGGTAGGCGTTATCGTCGGCGCCGATACCGGCACCGGCGCCGGTCTCGACCAGCACTTCATGGCCATGCGCGACATATTCGCGGACCGAGCCCGGCGTCAGGCCGACGCGGTACTCGTGGTTCTTGATTTCCTTGGGGCAGCCGACGCGCATTTTCTTCTCCTGATCCGGCCCTTTTGAGGGCGCGTTCCCTGTATGAAGTGAGTGAACCACGAATCGTTGCGCAGGTGTTTGCGAATGCGCTTGCGCTGACCTGCGCGTTTCGATAATCGTTGCGCTAAATATCAGGATCTTCGAAGGAATCCCGAAGAATGCCGCTCGACAGGATTGATATCGCCATTCTGGAGACTTTGCAGAAGGATGGCCGGATACCCAACGCCGCGCTTGCCGAGAAGGTCGGCCTGTCGCAGTCGGCCTGTTCGCGGCGGCTGGACAATCTGGAGAAATCCGGAACCATCCGCGGCTACCACGCGCGGCTCTCCAATGCCGCACTGGGCCACCAGATGACGGCGATCGTGCATATATCGCTGTCGGGGCAATTCGAGAAGACGCTGTCGGATTTCGAAGCCGCGATCAAGCGCTGCCCGAACGTGCTTTCCTGCCACCTGATGTCAGGCGAGTACGACTACATCCTGCGCATCGCAGCCAAGGATCTCGTCGACTATGAGCGCATCCACAAGGAATGGCTGTCGGCCATGCCGCATGTGACGAAGATCAATTCATCCTTCGCCCTGCGCGAGATCGTCGACAGGACGACAGTGGGGCTGAGACCGGAAATGGCTTAGGCTGTATTGATATTCAGGTGATGCCGGCCTGCAAATGCTGGTTTCCTGCGCTTCCGGTGCTCACGTACTTTAAGTACGCTCCGCTCCGGTTCTCGGAAACCACCATTTTCGACTCGGCCTGACCTGAATCTCAACACATCCTAGCTAGCCTTGAAAGCCTCCGTCACCACCCGGTCCATCGGGATGTCATGCGGTTGCGGGTAGATGGTGGCGATGCGCTGCAGTTCGTAGCCGACGCCGATGACCAAAGGCTTGAACGGCATCGCGGCAAGCGTGCGGTCGAAGAAGCCGCCGCCGTAGCCCAGGCGATAGTTTTGGGGATCGATGCCGACGATCGGCGAGATGACGATGTCCGGCAGCACCGGATCGCCTTCGGCCGGGATCGGGATGTTCCAGACACCTTTCTCCAGCCGGTCGCCAGGGACATAGGCGCGAAAGACCAGCGGCTGTCCCTTCTCGATCACGACGGGCAGCGCCGTGCGGCCGCCGCGCTCGTTGATGGACGCCATCCATGGGCGCAAATCCGGCTCGCCGCGAAACGGCCAGTATAGGCTGACCAGACGGCCGGCAATGTCGCCGATCATGGCGTCGAGGCCTTCGGCGATGCGCTGCGACATCGCCATGCGTGTGTCTGCGGAAACCGCCAGCCGGGCCGCGATCAGCCGCTCGCGCTCGGCCTTGCGCCAGCGCCGCACATCGGTCCAGTCGGTGAGAGGAGCGCGGAATTCCGGATCGAGTTCGTGCATGAAGCAGGGCGGCGAGGAATACTGCGCCGGACCTTCGCCGTCACGATCGTTAGCCATGCTTCACTTCACTCCCCGTCATCCAGTCCGGTGAGGCTATACCCGGCATGAGCCGGCCGGCATGTGCATTCACGACATCGAGCGGCGGCTCCCGGGCAGGCTAGGCATTGTTGCAGTGCACAAAAATCCCTATATCCAAGCCGGTGAATTTACGCGCTCATGGGGGTGAATGAGATGAACGAAGCCAGCCATCATGTCGTCGTTGTCGGCGCGGGGTTCGGCGGCCTCGAATTCACCCGCGCGCTGTCAGGTGTGCCGGTGCGCCTCACCATGATCGACAAGCGCAACCACCATCTTTTCCAGCCCTTGCTCTATCAGGTGGCGACCACGGCGCTGGCGACTTCGGAGGTTGCCTGGCCGATCCGCCATCTCTTGCGCAAGCGCAAGGACGTGACGACGCTGCTCGCCAATGTCAGTGGCGTCGACCGCGCCGGCAAGCGCGTGATGCTCGACGACGGCAGCGCGGTCGCCTACGACACGCTGGTACTCGCCACCGGCGCCCGCCACGCCTATTTCGGCCATGACGAATGGGAGCCTTTTGCGCCTGGGCTGAAGACGCTCGAGGACGCAACCACCATTCGGCGGCGCATCCTTCTGGCCTTCGAGCAGGCCGAGCGGGAAACCGATCCGGAGAAGCGCAAGGCGTTTTTGACGCTGGCGATCGTCGGTGGCGGGCCGACCGGCGTGGAACTGGAACCGGCACCATTGCCGAGCTCGCGCGCGACACGCTGCGCGGCGAGTTCCGCAACATCGACACGCGCCAGACGCGCGTGGTGCTGATCGAGGCCGGCGACCGCATCCTTGCCAATTTCGCGCCTGAACTTTCCGACTATGCCAGGAAGGCGCTCGAGCGCCTTGGCGTCGAGGTGGAACTTGGCCGCGCGGTGACACGCTGCGACGCCGAGGGCGTCGTCTTCGGCGACACAGTCCTGCCGGCCCGGACAATCCTGTGGGCGGCAGGCGTTGCCGCTTCGCCGGTCGCCGAATGGCTGGGGGCGGCTGCGGACCGGGCGGGCAGGGTGCTCGTCGAGCCCGACCTGACGGTGCCGGGCAGCCCGGAGATCTTCGTCATCGGCGACGCAGCGCATGTGTTGCGGCCGGATGGTAAGCCGGTGCCGGGCGTGGCGCCGGCCGCCAAGCAGGCAGGCTGGCATGTCGCCGCGACGATCAAGGCACGGCTTGCCGGCAACGCGACGCCGCGGCCGTTCCGCTACAAGCATGACGGCGATCTGGCGACGATCGGCAAGCGTGCCGCGGCGATCGATTTCGGCTGGATCAAGCTTACCGGCCGGCCCGCCTGGTGGCTGTGGGGCATCGCCCACATCTATTTCCTGATCGGCTTTCGCAACCGGCTGGCGGTTTCGCTTAGCTGGCTATGGATTTATGCGACCGGCCAGCGCAGTGCGCGGCTGATCACCCAGGGCGACGACGACAAGGGCTGACCTTGCCTGGTGGGAAGGCCGTTTCATCCGCCCGTCACCTTTTGCTGATCGACTGGATTCCAGATGGACATAGGCGGATTTCGGGGCGAAGCTTTCGCTTCGGGGGTAGGGCTTGTCGCACTGTCGAAACAGGAAAAAACAATGTCCCAACTGCTTCACCCTGTCTCCCGCCGTTCGCTGTTGGCGGGCGCCGCCGCAACCGGGGCGCTGATCATGCTGCACCCGTTCTCAGCCCGCGCTCAGGCCAACCAGGCGCATCTCAGGATCATGGAGACGACCGACATCCATGTGAACGTGCTGCCCTATGATTACTACGCCGACAAAGCAAACGACACGATGGGCCTGTCACGCACGGCTTCTCTGATCGATGCCGTGCGCAAGGAAGCGGTCAACTCGATGCTGATCGACAATGGCGACCTGCTGCAGGGCAACCCGATGGGCGACTACATCGCCTATGAGAAGGGCATGCAGGACGGCGACCTGCATCCGATCATGAAAGGCATGAACCTGCTCGGTTACGAATGCTCGACGCTCGGCAACCACGAGTTCAACTACGGCCTGTCGTTCCTGGACAAAGTGCTGGCCGGCGCCAATTTCCCGTTCGTCTGCGCCAACCTGATCCGCGGCACCCAGCTCGCCACCAATCCGCGCGACGACAAGCTCTACCTCAAGCCGTACGTGATCCTCGACAGGAAGATCAAGGATGGCTCCGGCGCCGAACAGCCGATCAAGATCGGCATCATCGGCTTCGTGCCGCCGCAGATCATGGTCTGGGATCTGAAAAACCTCGAAGGCAACGTCAAGACGCGCGATATCGTCGACGCGGCCAGGGCCTGGGTGCCTGAAATCAAGGAGCAGGGCGCCGACATCGTGATTGCGCTTTCGCATTCCGGCATCGATGTCAAGCAAGGCGACATGATGGAAAACGCTTCCTTCTTCGTCGCCGGCGTCGAAGGTATCGACGCCGTGTTCACCGGCCACCAGCATCTCGTCTTCCCCGGCAAGAAGGACTTTCAATCGCTCGAGGCCGTCGACACCGAAAAGGGCACGCTGCAGGGCAAGCCTGCCGTGATGGGCGGGTTCTGGGGTTCGCATATGGGCCTGATCGATCTTTTGCTGGAGCGCGACGGCTCGAAATGGCGGGTCGTTTCGGCGACGTCGGAGGCGCGGCCGATCTACGAGCGGGTCGACAACAAGAACAAGGCGACAGTCAGCGACGACAAGCGCATCATCGCGGCGCTGGAGCAGGATCATGAGGCGACGCTCGCCTATGTGCGCCGTCCGGTCGGCAAGACGTCGGCGCCGCTCTATTCCTATTTCGCTTTAGTCGCCGACGATCCGTCGGTGCAGATCGTCAACCAGGCGCAGAGCTGGTATCTCAAGGACATATTGAAGAGCACGCAGTGGAAGGACGTGCCGTTGCTGTCGGCCGCGGCTCCCTTCAAGGCCGGTGGGCGCAGCGGCGCCGACTACTATACCGACGTTCCCGTGGGCGACATCGCCATCAAGAATGTCGCCGACCTCTATCTCTACCCGAACACCGTGCGAGCCGTCGAAATCACCGGCGCGCAAGTCAAGGAATGGCTGGAGATGTCGGCCGGCATCTTCAACCGGATCGAGGCGGGCAAAGCGGACGAGCCGCTGATCAATACCGATTTCCCGTCCTACAATTTCGACGTGATCGACGGCGTCAGCTACAAGATCGACCTGTCACAGCCGCCGAAATACGATGCCAAGGGTGGTCTGGCGAATGCCGGATCGAACCGCATCGTCGATCTGATGTTCGACGGCAAGCCAATTGATCCCGCAGCGAAATTCGTCGTTGCGACCAACAATTACCGCGCCGGCGGCGGTGGCAATTTCCCCGGCATCAATGCCTCGAAGATCATCTATGAGGCGCCGGACACCAACCGCGACGTGATCGTGCGCTACATCATCAGCGAAGGCACGATAAACCCATCCGCCGACGACAACTGGTCGTTCGCGCCGCTGACTGGAACCAGCGTCGTGTTCGAGACCGGACCCAAGGCGAAGGATTTTATCGCTGAAGTGAAGTCGCTGAAGATCGAGCCCGCAGCCGAGGGCGAGGCAGGTTTTGCCAAATACCGCATCGCACTTTGAAGCAGCGCTCAGCCGGCGGCCAGTCTAGGGCGAGCCGGTCGCGGGAGCGGTGACCGGTCCAGGGAACGCGGGCTCGATGGAAGCGCCCAGCGGATCGTTGGGAACGGTCAAGGCCGTCATCCCTTTTGGGTGATGGATCGCCGGGATGGACGATGTCGGCGTGTTGTTGATGAGGTCGCTGATTCCAGGTGTGAGGGTCGCGGTCGTGTTCGCACCCAACGGGTCGTTGGTGACTGTGGGGATGGATGATTTCGCCTGAGCTGCGGTTGCCGATATCACGGCAAGCAACAGCCCGGCGGCGGTCTGGGTTCGGTTCAAGGAAGCCTCCTGTTGCCAAGGATGCTCCGCGCTCGTTTGACATGATGCAGTGCCGAGCGGCGGACAGCAGGAAACGCCCGGCGTCCGATCGCGGTTTCATCACCTTCGCATGAGCAATCCGTGCTCATGCGACCACCGCCCTCCTAGAGCGGTTCACCGTTTCACGGAAACGCAGAACCGCTCTATCCTATTGTTTTAACGCAGTTCCGGACGGAAAACCGCTAACGCACTTTTCCTGGAATTGCTCTAGCCGCATCAGGCTTTGTAGACCACCTGGCGGACGTCGATGTAGCTGGCGCGGAAGCCGGCTTCGCAATAGTGCAGGTAGAATTCCCAGAGCTTCTTGAAGCGGTCGTCGAAACCGAGCGGGACGATCTTTTCCCAGGATCCCCAGAAACGCTGGCGCCATTCGGCGAGCGTGCGGGCATAGTCGTCCGGGAAGACGCGCTCGCGCAGATGGGCGAGGCCATGATCTCTCCCCAGCGATTTCAGGATCGACGGCGTCGGCAGCATGCCGCCCGGAAACACATAGCGCTGGATGAAGTCCGGGCGGGCGCGATAGGTGTCGTAGGCATCCTCGTTGATGGTGATGATCTGCAGGCCCGCCGTGCCGCAGGGTCTCAGGCAGGCCTTCATCTTGGCGAAGAACACCGGCCAGTATTTTTCGCCGACCGCCTCGAACATCTCGATCGAGGCAATGCGGTCATAGGTGCCGATCTCGTCGCGATAGTCCTGCAGCTTGATGTCGACCTTGTCGGCAAGCCCGGCCTTGTGGATGCGCGCCCTGGCGAAATCGTGCTGCTCGCGGCTGATGGTCAGGCCGGTGACGCGGCAGCCGATCTCGCGCGCGGCGAATTCGGCAAAGCCGCCCCAGCCGCAGCCTATTTCGAGCACATGGTCCTTTTTGCCGATGCCGGTGTCCTTGGCCAGCGCGCGGTATTTGGCGGCTTGCGCGCTTTCCAAATCGTTGGCGCCGGTCGCGTAAAGCGCCGACGAATAGGTCATGCTCGGGTCCAGCCATTGCTTGTAAAAGGCATTGCCGAGATCGTAATGCGCCGAAATGTTGCGCTTCGAGCCGGTGCGGGTGTTGTCGTTGAACCAGTGACGGATGCGCTGGACGGTGTTGATCAGCCAGCTGGCGCCGCCGGCGACACGTTCGCCGATGGCCGAGTTGACCACGAACAGTTCCAGGAAACTGGTGACGTCAGGGCTTTCCCAATCGCCGTCCATGTAGGATTCGGCGACGCCGATCGTGCCGCCGGAAAAGGCGCGGCCGGGCAGGCGCCAGTTCTTCAGCACCAGTTCGGCGTCGGGGCCGGGCGCCTTGCCGCCGACGAGCACAGCGCGGCCGTCCGGCATCCTGACCTTGAGCGAGCCGCGCGGCAGGTTCATGGCGGCCGACAGGACCATGCGTGCCTTGGCCGGCAGCCCCTTGACGATCTCGGCGAAGTTAAGCTCGTCGAGCTTTACCGCCTCGCCGAAAGCCATGCCGCTCAGGCCACCGCTCTTGTGTTCGCTGCAGGTCATGTCACGCCCCTGAACTTCCGCAGAGCTGGCGCAATATGCCGGCTCCCACCCTCTTGCGGTTCCTTCGCCAGGCTCGAACTCCGCTCCCCGATCTCGGCAGCTGGCCGATTCGGCAGCGGGCGGGCTCGAATGAAAACGCGCCCCTCAAGGGTTTTCGCGCTTCCCTGTGAATTCCCACGACAATCTTCCACGTCATCAACGGGAACTTCAAGAGGCAAGCGGCAAGCACCGCAGTGCCAGGCAACCGAATCCGGCGTTGCGAAAATCCGCTGGAGAGTGTCCGTGGCGATCGGAATCGCTATGGTTGCGCCTACCCATATGCGTTAGTTTTAGCCATGCGCTATGTAATCGTGATCATCACCTTCACCTTCTTCCTAATCTGGGACGGCCTCTACAATCAAGGCGCCTACCTCGACTATACGGTCAGGGAGATGTCGCGCATCGTGCGCTACGTCACCGGCGCGGCCTAATTCCGCCCGCATTCCAAAGGATCTGGCGCGACATCGTTGCCGGTTGACGCGACGGCTGCGCTCGCACAAAACACCCGCGCATACCGATCAGGAGGTTTTGTTGATCCGGCATATCGTTTTCTTCAGCGCCCGGCGCAAAGAGGATGTGGAAGCCGTGCGCGACGGATTGATGGCGCTGGGCAAGATCCCGCATTCCAGCCTCTTCGAAGTGACCCTCAACACCAAGGTCGATCCGCTGTCGGATGCGATCGACGTGGTCGTCTATGCCGAATTCGAAGATGATGCCGCACTCGCCGCCTACAAGGCGCATCCGCTCTACGCCGAGACGACCAGCCGGGTCAAACCATTGCGCGAATTGCGTTATTCGGCCGACGTCGTGGCGGCCTGAGCGAATTTCGGCTGCAGGCAATGCCCTCGAGGGCAAGGGATGAACGGTTTCATTCCGTCTGGACGGCGGAAGTCTCGGCCGGGTCGACGCCCGGCCTCGTGCTCAGCACCAGCGCGGCGACAACCACGATCGCCGCAACCGCCATTGCCGTAAGGACGATTCTCTTCATGGTTGTGAGCTAGGGTTGCTTCCCGGTGACTGCAAGTGCGATCAAGGACGGCAACCGATGCCGAGGCGGCACAAGGTGAGGCTCTTGAACCAGCCTTGGGAATGATGCACACCGCACCCGCATGACCAAAACGCCCGCGGCTCACCCGCTCGATCACCTTGTGCTGCCGACCGCAAGCCTCGATGTCGCGCGGGCGCGGCTTGTCTCGCTCGGCTTTGTCGTGGCGCCGACCGGCATCCATCCGTTCGGCACGGAAAATTGCTGCGTCTTCTTCGCCGACGGCACCTATCTGGAGCCGCTCGCGATCGGCAATGGACAGACTGCGGCGAGCGCGATCGCCGAGGGCAATGTGTTCGTCGCGCGCGACCGTCTCTATCGCGACAGCCTTGGCAATGAAGGGTTCAGCGCCTTGGTCTTCGGAACGACAGACGCCGATGCGGATCACGCACGCTACGTCGAAGCCGGCCTGTCGGCGGGAGACGAGCTGAGCTTTTCGCGGGCCTTCACCGATGCGAGCGGCAAGAGCGATACCGCGTCCTTCAAGCTGGCCTTCGCTGCACGCGACGTGGCCACGAACGCGTTCCTGTTCGCCTGCGAACGGATCAATGCGCCGAAAATCGATCGCACTGCGCTGCAAGCCCATGCCAATGGCGTCACCGGTATTGTCGAGATTGTGGCGGTCAGCGATCGGCCCGCCGGGCAACGCCGGCTGATCTCGATCGCCGCCGGCTCGGCGAACAAGAATGACGATGTGTTCGAGTTGCCGAATGCAACGCTGACCATCCTGCACCCTGCCACGTTTGCCACCCGCTTCGGAATTCCGGCCAGCGCGCCGTCGCAACTTCGGTTTGCGGCGATCGTCCTTTCGGTCGGCAGTGCCGACACCGTGGCAAGGCTGCTTGCAGCCGGGTCTGTCGAACACAACATACGCGGCAATGAAATTGTCGTGCCGCCGGCGCCCGGGCAGGGCGCGGCCTTTATTTTCCGGGAGACCCCATGAGCAAGCCCAATTCGTCGGTAACCGTCGGCAAGGTCGTGTTCGCCAACACAGCGCCGCTGTCGCTGATCGCCGGACCGTGCCAGCTTGAATCGCGCCAGCATGCTTTCGACATGGCCGGGGCGCTCAAGGAACTGACGCAAAAGCTCGGCATCGGGCTCGTCTACAAGACCAGCTACGACAAGGCCAACCGCACGTCGCTCGGCGGCACGCGCGGCGCTGGGCTCGAGGCTGCGCTGCCGGTGTTCGACGATCTGCGCAAGGAATTCTCGCTGCCAATTCTGACCGACATCCATACCGAGGAGCAGTGCGCGCTAGTCGCGCCGCATGTCGACATCCTGCAGATACCGGCCTTCCTGTCGCGGCAGACCGATCTGCTGATCGCCGCAGCCAAGACCGGCAAGGTGGTCAATGTGAAGAAGGGCCAGTTCCTGGCGCCATGGGACATGAAGAACGTCGTCGCCAAGGTGACGGGATCCGGCAACGCCAATGTGCTGGTCACCGAGCGCGGCGCCTCGTTCGGCTACAACACGCTGGTGTCCGACATGCGCGCCTTGCCGATCATGGCCGAGATCGGCGCGCCGGTGATTTTCGACGCTACGCATTCGGTGCAGCAGCCGGGCGGGCAGGGCGGCTCCAGCGGTGGCGACCGCCGCTTCGTCGAGACCTTGGCGCGCGCGGCGGTCGCGGTCGGTGTTGCCGGTGTGTTCATCGAGACGCATCGGGATCCCGACAATGCTCCGTCGGACGGCCCCAACATGGTGCCGCTCAAGGATCTGCCGGCGCTGCTCGAAAGGTTGATGGCGTTCGACCGAGTCGCCAAGGGCTAGCACCCGCGCTTGTCGTCTGCTGGGGTCAGTTGTAGGCTTGCCCTGCAACTGAGCGTCTTGGCAGGAGGAAGCCATGTCCGTCGCCCGCGTTACCGAGATCACATCGTCGTCCAAGAAGAGCTTTCAGGACGCTATCGAAATGGGGATTGCGCGCGCCGCAAAGACCCTCAAGAACGTCGAGGGCGCCTGGATCCAGGACCAGAAGATCGACGTCGTCGACGGCAAGATCGCCGCTTACCGGGTCAATATGAAGGTCACGTTCATTCTCGCCGATTAGCCTTCCATCGCCGAAGAAAAGTCTGGAACCTTCGTTAGCGCCCCTCATTGTCAATGCATAGTGGCAGAGACA
The DNA here is from genome assembly GCF_057784325.1 of Mesorhizobium sp. CNPSo 4689. Taxonomy (NCBI): domain Bacteria; kingdom Pseudomonadati; phylum Pseudomonadota; class Alphaproteobacteria; order Hyphomicrobiales; family Phyllobacteriaceae; genus Mesorhizobium; species Mesorhizobium sp. CNPSo 4689. Next base: position 34,375 of record NZ_JBWLUZ010000022.1, on the reverse strand, counting down.
GAAGAGGAGCACATCATGACAACCCAGACGGGACACACTGAAGCCATTGCCGCTTCGCGGGTCATCGGCACGTCGGTCTACAACACCGAAGGCACGAACATCGGCAGCATTGAGGACGTCATGCTCGACAAGACCTCGAACGGCATCATGTTCGCGGTCATCGGCTTTGGCGGATTTCTCGGCATCGGCGAGAAATATCACGCCATCCCATGGGCAAGCCTCGACTATGACGAGGACAAGGGCGGCTATGTCGTGCCGTTCTCCAAGGAACAGCTGAAATCCGCACCTGCCTATTCGATCAACGAACTGACGGGCAGTGACGGCGAACTGGCGCGCGATGCGTCATACGACTACTACAAGGTCGCCCCCTACTGGCACTGACCGGCTGGTCAGCCCAGCTGGAATCGAAAGGGCCCCCGCATGGCGGGGGCCCTTTTCTGCGGAGAAAGCTACTCCGCTGCGTTGAGGGTCGACAATTGCACCGCGCCCTGCGGTGGCTTCTGACTGTCGCACGATGTCAGGAACGCCGCCGCGATCAGGAACAAACTCACGATACCGCTCAACTGGGACATGGCGAAACTCCTCCTGTTTCGCCCCGCGCGGGAGAATCATAGACCAGAAACCGGTTTGCCGCGCATGACTTATGATGACAGAAATTTGCGCTTCGTGAATCGACGCAGCGGCACTATTTGCGAGCCGCCCGATTGCCTTTTGCAGCGCTTTGGCTAAGAGGGGCGCGACGCTTCAATCGATCAATCGGGGACATCGCAAATGACCGCCATCATCGACATTGTCGGGCGTGAAATCCTGGACAGCCGTGGAAATCCGACCGTCGAGGTCGACGTGGTGCTGGAAGATGGCTCGATGGGCCGCGCTGCCGTGCCGTCTGGCGCTTCGACCGGCGCCCATGAGGCGGTCGAGTTGCGCGACGGCGGCCCCCGTTATCTCGGCAAGGGCGTGCTCAAGGCGGTCGAGGCCGTCAACGGCGAGCTGTTCGAGGCGATCGGCGGCATGGAAGCCGAAAACCAGATCCATATCGACCAGACCATGATCGAGCTCGACGGCACGCCCAACAAGAGCCGGCTTGGCGCCAACGCCATACTCGGCGTGTCGCTGGCGGTCGCCAAGGCTGCGGCCGAAGCGGCCGGCCTGCCGCTCTACCGCTATGTCGGCGGCGCCAAGGCGCATGTGCTGCCGGTGCCGATGATGAACATCATCAATGGCGGCGCCCATGCCGACAATCCGATCGACTTCCAGGAATTCATGATCCTGCCGATCGGCGCGCCGACGCTACGCGACGGCGTGCGCTGGGGTTCGGAGATCTTCCACACGCTGCGCAAGAAGCTGAAGGATGCCGGCCACAATACCAATGTCGGCGACGAGGGCGGCTTTGCCCCGAACCTGAAGAGCGCGCCGTCGGCGCTCGATTTCATCATGGAATCGATCGAGCAGGCCGGCTTCAAACCGGGCGAGGACGTGGCGCTTGGCCTCGACTGCGCGGCGACCGAATTCTTCAAGGACGGCAACTACGTCTATGAAGGCGAGAAGAAGACCCGCGATCCGAAGGCGCAGGCCAAGTACCTGGCCAAACTCGCCGCCGACTATCCGATCATCTCGATCGAGGACGGCCTGGCCGAGGACGACTGGGAAGGCTGGAAGATACTGACCGACCTCATCGGCAAAAAGACCCAGCTGGTCGGCGACGATCTGTTCGTTACCAACACGGCGCGGTTGCGCGACGGCATCCGCATGGGCGTCGCCAATTCGATCCTGGTCAAGGTCAATCAGATCGGCTCGCTGACCGAGACGCTCGATGCGGTCGAGACCGCGCACAAGGCCGCCTACACCGCCGTCATGTCGCACCGCTCGGGCGAAACCGAGGACTCGACCATCGCTGACCTCGCGGTCGCCACCAATTGCGGGCAGATCAAGACCGGCTCGCTGTCGCGCTCCGACCGCATGGCCAAATACAACCAGCTGATCCGCATCGAGGAAGAACTCGGCAAGCAGGCGCGCTATGCCGGCAAGTCGATCGTGAAAAGCTGATCCGGGACCATATCCGGGACGACGAGGGCGGGAACTTTCCCGCCCTTTTGTTTTTCGCGGCTGCCGAATCCGGCCGCCCGTAACCGTCCATTAAGCACAATCGGCGAGAAAGAGGCGTTGAGAGGACGAGCGCCATGTGGACACGCCAGCACAAGCAGAGAAACACCGGCCGGCTGATCATCCCCTCGCTCTGCGTGCTGTTCCTGGCCTATTTCGGCTTCCACGCCTATCACGGCGAATTCGGCATCTACTCCAAGTACCAGCTCGCGGCCCAGGCGGTCGATCTGCAGGGCAAGCTCGACGCGATCAAGGCGCGGCGGGTCGATCTCGAGCGCCGTGTCCAGCTGATGCATGAAGGTACGCTGGAGAAGGACATGCTTGACGAGCAGGCGCGCAAGGCGCTCAATGTCTCCCATGCCGACGAAATCACCATCATGCTGCCGGCTTCAGCGAAATAACTGAAACTCAGTTAATCGCTGTTATTTTCAATGATTTTAATCGCTTAGACGCATGACAGCCATGCATTTTTCTGCATGGCGAAACGCTTTCCCGCATGTTAGCCTTGCTCAAATCGGTGGGGAGAGCTGATCTCCCTCAGAGCAGATTTCATCCTGCTCTAATGTCCGCAAAGAGACGCCAACAGGGAGTGATGCATGGCCACCGCCGCCAGAAAAGCGCCTGCCAAATCCGTAAAATCATCGGGACTTTCCGCCCCCAAGCCAGCCGACTTTACCAAGGACGAGGAGCTTGCCGCCTACCGGCACATGCTGCTCATCCGCCGCTTCGAGGAAAAGGCCGGCCAGCTTTACGGCATGGGCTTCATCGGCGGCTTCTGCCACCTCTATATCGGCCAGGAAGCGGTCGTCACCGGCATGAAGATGGCGCTGATCGACGGCGACCAGATGATCACCGCCTATCGCGACCACGGCCACATGCTGGCGATGGAGCTGTCGCCGCGCGGCGTCATGGCCGAGTTGACCGGGCGCCGCGGCGGCCTGTCGAAGGGCAAGGGCGGCTCCATGCACATGTTCTCCAAGGAGAAGCATTTCTATGGCGGCCACGGCATCGTCGGCGCGCAGGTGTCGCTCGGCACCGGGCTCGCCTTCGCCAACCGCTATCGCGAAAACAAGAACGTCGCGCTGACCTATTTCGGCGACGGCGCGGCCAACCAGGGCCAGGTATATGAAAGCTTCAACATGGCCTCGCTGTGGAAGCTGCCGGTGATCTTCATCATCGAGAACAACCGCTACGCCATGGGCACCTCGGTGTCGCGTTCGTCGGCCGAGACCGACTTCTCGCATCGCGGCGCCTCGTTCAAGATCCCCGGCATTCAGGTCGACGGCATGGATGTGCGCGCGGTGAAGGCCGCCGCCGACGTCGCCACCGAATGGTGCCGTGCCGGCAACGGTCCGCTGATCCTCGAAATGCAGACCTATCGCTACCGCGGCCATTCGATGTCCGACCCGGCGAAGTATCGTTCCAAGGAAGAAGTGCAGAAGATGCGCTCCGAGCATGACCCGATCGAGCAGGTCAAGGCGCGGCTGATCGACAAGAAATGGGCAAGCGAGGACGAGCTCAAGACCATCGACAAGGAAGTCCGCGACATCGTCGCCGACGCCGCCGATTTTGCCCAGAACGACGCAGAGCCGGATCCGTCCGAGCTCTGGACCGACATCGTACTGTAAGGGAGGGCAAGGACATGCCGATTGAAATTCTCATGCCCGCTCTCTCGCCGACCATGGAAGAGGGCAATCTTTCCAAGTGGTTGAAGAACGAAGGCGACAAGGTTGTCGCCGGTGACGTAATCGCCGAGATCGAGACCGACAAGGCGACGATGGAGGTCGAGGCCGTCGATGAAGGCACGATTGCCAAGATCGTGGTTCCTGCCGGCACCGAAGGCGTCAAGGTCAACGCGGTGATCGCCGTGCTTGCGGTCGACGGCGAAGACGTCGACAAGGCCGGCGAAGGAATCGGCGAGGAGCCTGCCAAGGCTCAAGCAGCGCCTGCGCCGGCTGCGGCCAAGAGCGAGGCCGCGGCGCCTGTCGCTGCGGCGCCGAAGACCGAAATCGCAGCCGATCCGGACATCCCGGCCGGCACCGAGATGGTGTCGACCACGGTGCGCGAAGCGCTGCGCGATGCCATGGCCGAGGAAATGCGCCGCGACGGCGACGTCTTCGTCATGGGCGAGGAGGTTGCCGAGTACCAGGGCGCCTACAAGATCACGCAAGGGCTGTTGCAGGAGTTCGGACCGCGCCGCGTCGTCGACACGCCGATCACCGAGCATGGTTTCGCCGGCGTCGGCGTCGGAGCGGCGATGGCCGGCCTGAAGCCGATCGTCGAGTTCATGACCTTCAACTTCGCCATGCAGGCGATCGACCAGATCATCAACTCCGCCGCCAAGACGCTCTATATGTCCGGCGGCCAGATGGGTGCGCCGATCGTCTTCCGCGGACCGAACGGTGCGGCTGCCCGCGTCGCGGCACAGCACTCGCAGTGCTATGCCGCCTGGTACAGCCATATTCCGGGCCTTAAGGTGGTGATGCCGTACACGGCCGCCGACGCCAAGGGCCTGCTCAAGGCGGCGATCCGCGATCCGAACCCGGTCATCTTCCTCGAAAACGAAATCCTCTACGGCCAGTCCTTCGACGTGCCGAAGTTCGACGATTTCGTGCTGCCGATCGGCAAGGCGCGCATCCATAAGCAAGGCAAGGACGTCACCATCGTCTCGTTCGGCATCGGCATGACCTATGCGATCAAGGCAGAGGCCGAGTTGCGCGGCATGGGCATCGATGCCGAGATCATCGATCTGAGGTCGATCCGTCCGCTCGATTTCGACACGATCATCGCCTCGGTGAAGAAGACCAACCGCCTGATCGTGGTCGAGGAAGGTTTCCCGCAGAGCTCGGTTGGCGACCACATCGCCAACCAGGTGTCGCAGCGCGCCTTCGACTTCCTCGACGCGCCGGTCATCACCGTCGCCGGCAAGGACGTACCGATGCCTTACGCGGCGAACCTCGAAAAGCTGGCATTGCCGAATATCGGCGAGGTCGTCGAAGCGGTCAAAGCCGTCACGTATCGCTGATGATTAGGGGGAGGTTGCGGTGGCGACTGCGAAAGAGACACGACGGATTGCCTGGGCTATTTTCTGGCGCGCAGGGCTGACAGGCATTCTTCTCGGCTTTATCTGTGGTTTTGTGTTCGGATTTGTAGTCAGTTTTATTGGAGCGATGGCCGGCGTTGATCGGCAACTTCTTCAGCAAATAAGTGGGTGGGGTGGCGGCATTCTAGGACTGGTCGCCTCTTTCCTAGCACTCAACTATTTCCTCGCTTGGTCGATCGGCAGACCGATTGGGGGGAGGACTCTTTCGCTGTCTGTATAAGCGCTGCTTGCCGTTGATACGGTGAACGCATTTCGCTTGGGAGAAGAATACCTATGCCAATCAACATCACCATGCCGGCGCTCTCGCCCACGATGGAAGAGGGCAATCTTTCCAAGTGGCTTGTGAAAGAGGGCGACAAGGTTTCGCCGGGCGACGTGATCGCCGAGATCGAGACCGACAAGGCGACTATGGAGGTCGAGGCCGTCGATGAAGGCACGGTTGCCAAGCTGGTCGTTCCGGCCGGCACCGAGGGCGTCAAGGTCAACGCGCTGATCGCGGTGCTTGCCGCTGAAGGCGAGGATGCAGGAGCCGCTGCCAAGAGCGGTGGTGCAGCCGCGCCAGCCAAGGCCGAGGCACCCAAGGCTGAAGCTGCCAGGGCCGAGGCACCCAAGGCTGAAGCTGCCAAGGCTGAGGCGCCGAAGCCGGAACCCGCTGCAGCGCCGGCGCCCAAGGCAGAAGCGGCGCCGGTTGCCAATGGCCACGCGGCTGGCGAGCGTACCTTCGCTTCGCCGCTTGCCCGGCGCATCGCCAAGGATGCCGGCGTCGATGTCTCGGCGGTGACGGGTACCGGCCCGCATGGTCGCGTCGTCAGGGCCGATGTCGAGGCGGCGATTGCCGGTGGTGGCGCCAAGGCAGCCGCGGCAGCGAAGGCGGCTCCCGGTGCACCGGCACCCGCGGCCGCAGCACCCAAGGCGATGTCGGACGACCAGGTGCTAAAACTGTTCGCCGAAGGCTCCTACGAACTCATGCCGCACGACAATATGCGCAAGACCATCGCGCGGCGGCTGGTCGAGGCCAAGAGCACGATCCCGCATTTCTACCTGACGCTCGACTGCGAACTCGATGCGCTGCTGGCGCTGCGCACGCAGCTCAATGCGGCGGCACCGGTGAAGAAGACCGACAAGGGCGAGGCGCCGGCCTACAAGCTCTCGGTCAACGACATGGTCATCAAGGCGATGGCCATGGCGCTGAAGGCGGTGCCGGATGCCAACGCGTCGTGGACCGACAGCGCCATGGTCAAGCACAAGCATGCCGATGTCGGTGTCGCGGTGTCGATCCCCGGCGGCCTGATCACGCCGATCATCCGCCACGCCGAGGAAAAGACGCTGTCCACCATCTCCAACGAGATGAAGGATCTGGCCAGCCGCGCCCGCAGCCGCAAGCTGAAGCCGGAAGAGTATCAGGGCGGCACCACCGCGGTGTCCAATCTCGGCATGTTCGGCGTCAAGGATTTTGCCGCCGTCATCAACCCGCCGCATGCGACGATCCTGGCGGTCGGCGCCGGCAAGGAGCGGGCGGTGGTGAAGAACGGCGAAATCAAGATCGCGACCGTCATGTCGGTGACACTGTCGACCGACCACCGGGCCGTCGACGGCGCGCTGGGTGCGGAACTGCTCGGCGCCTTCAGGCGCATGATCGAAAACCCGATGGGTATGCTGGTCTAGGAAAGGAAAAGGCGGTGCGGAAATTCTTCACCAGCCTTTTCGCCTTCATCCTTTCCGGTCTGGCTGGCGGGCTGGTGGTGCAGGAACTGGCCGTCCTCACCGGCGCGACGGAAGAGTACATACTGGTCTTTGCGGCGACGGCCCTGATCGTCATCGTCGTGACGGTCATCTTCTTTCTGGTCCAGTTCCGCGCCGAGCCGGTTCGAGCGGTCGACCGGATGTTGCGGTGGCTGCTTGGGATTTTCGCACTGACGCTGCTGGCGCTGGCCGGCTGGACGTTTTCCGTGCCGGCCGAGAACCGTGCGACCGCAAGCGATCTTTCCATCGTTGCCGGGCTGATCCTGCCCGGCGTCGTGGCGATCATCGTGCAATGGCTGTTCGTGCGCTGGCGCCTCAAAGGCTCGGCGGCGGGGTTCGGCAGGGGTGGGACAAACGCATGAAGACAATTCTCTGCTTTGGCGATTCGCTGACCTGGGGCTATGACGCCGCCAGCCTCGGCCGCCATGCGCTGGAAGACCGCTGGCCAAGCGTGCTGCGCGCAACTTTGGGCGGCAACATCGAGGTCATCGCCGACGGCCTGAACGGTCGCACCACGGCCTTCGACGACCACCTGGCCGGCGCCGACCGCAACGGCGCAAGACTGTTGCCGACGGTGCTGATGACGCATGCGCCGCTCGACCTGATCATCATCATGCTCGGCGCCAACGACATGAAGCCGTGGATCCACGGCAATCCGGTCGCCGCCAAGCAAGGCATGCAGCGGCTGATCGATATCGTGCGCGGCCACGACTACCCGTTCGACTGGCCGGCGCCGCAGATCCTGCTCGTCGCGCCGCCGGCGGTCAGCCGCACCGACAATGCCGAATTCAAGGAAATGTTTGCCGGCGGCGATGAAGCCTCGAAGCGGCTGGCGCCGCAATATTCGGCGCTTGCCGACGAGGCAGGCTGCGGCTTCTTCGATGCCGGCACGGTGGCGACGACCACGCCGCTCGACGGCGTCCATCTCGATGCCGAAAACACGCGAAACATCGGCAAGGCACTGGCACCGCTGGTGCGCGTGATGCTGGAACTCTAGAAAATCAGGGAGAAAACCCGTGGCTGAATCCTACGACGTCATCATCATCGGCTCCGGCCCCGGCGGCTATGTCACGGCGGTGCGCTCCGCCCAGCTCGGCTTCAAGACGGCGATCGTCGAGCGCGAGCACCTCGGCGGCATCTGCCTCAACTGGGGCTGCATCCCGACCAAGGCGCTGCTGCGCTCGGCCGAGATCATGCATTATTCGGATCATCTCAAGGACTATGGGCTGAAGCTCGATGGCGGCAAGGTCAGCGCCGATACGGCCGCTGTCGTCGACCGTTCGCGCAAGGTCTCGCTCAGGCTCAACGGCGGCGTCGCCTTCCTGATGAAGAAGAACAAGGTCGACGTCATCTGGGGCGAGGCGAAGCTGTCGAAGCCGGGTGAGATCATCGTCTCCAAGACGGCCAAGAAGCCGATGGAGCCGCAGCCGCCGGCGCCGAAAGGCGTCAAGGGCGAGGGCACCTATACCGCCAAGCACATCATCCTGGCGACCGGCGCCCGGCCGCGTGCGCTGCCCGGCATCGAGCCGGACGGCAAGCTGATCTGGACCTATTTCGAGGCCATGGTGCCGAAGGAGATGCCGAAGTCGTTGCTGGTGATGGGCTCCGGCGCCATCGGCATCGAATTCGCTTCCTTCTACCGCACCATGGGCGCCGAGGTGACGGTGGTCGAGCTGTTGCCGGCGGTTATGCCGGTCGAGGATGCCGAGGTTTCCAAGTTCGCGCAGAAGCAGTTCGAGAAGCAGGGGATGAAGATCATCCTCGAGGCCAAGGTGACCAAGGTCGAGAAATCAGCCAATTCGGTCACCGCGCATGTCGAGATGAAGGACGGCAAGGTCGAGAAGATCACCGCCGACCGCATGATCTCGGCCGTCGGCGTGCAAGGCAATATCGAGAATCTCGGTCTCGAGACGCTTGGCGTGAAGGCCGATCGCGGCTGCGTCGTCGTCGACGGTTATGGCAAGACCAACGTGCCTGGCATCTACGCCATCGGCGATGTCGCCGGACCGCCGATGCTGGCCCACAAGGCGGAGCATGAAGGCGTGGTTTGCATCGAGAAGATCGCCAATTTCCCCGGCGTGCATGCCACCGACAAGCTGAAGATCCCGGGCTGCACCTATTGCAACCCGCAGGTCGCTTCGGTCGGCCTGACCGAAGCCAAGGCGAAGGCCGAAGGCAAGGACATCCGCGTCGGCCGCTTCCAGTTCGGCGCTAACGGCAAGGCGATCGCGCTCGGCGAGGACCAGGGTTTTATCAAGACCATCTTCGACAAGAAGACCGGGCAACTGCTCGGCGCGCATATGGTCGGCGCCGAAGTCACCGAACTGATCCAGGGTTTTGTCGTGGCGATGAACCTCGAGACCACCGAGGAAGAACTGATGCACACCATCTTCCCGCATCCGACGCTGTCGGAGATGATGAAGGAGAGCGTGCTCGACGCCTATGGCCGGGCGCTCAACGCATGATAAGTTGGCCGTGCGGAACTCACGCGCAAAGCTCGGAGGAACGCGACGGCAAGGCAGTTCGTTTGCCGATGCATTTTCCCCCATCATACGAGGAGTGGGCATATGGACGTGAATGGCGTGGGCTGGATTGCAGCCATCATCATCGGAGGTCTGGCCGGCTGGCTGGCCGAGATTGTGATGAAGAGCAACACCGGCATCTTCATGAACATCATCATGGGCATCGTCGGCGCGGTGGTGCTGAACGCAATCCTCAGAGCCCTCAGCATCGAGCCCTTCGGCGTCGGCTGGTTCGCCTATCTGATCACCGGCTTCATCGGTGCCTGCCTGCTGATCTTTGTAGGACGGTTGGTGCGCCGTTAGCCGGCATCGATATCTGCTATGCGAAAAAGGCCCTGCCGTCATGCGCCGGCATGACCTTTTTCTTTGCGCCGAAAAGCCTTAGATGACGTTGGAACGCGAGCGCCGGACAGGGGCTCGCCAAGGAACCGGGTTTGAGATGGTCACTGTTCTCGACACGATCGCCAATGCGCCGCGGCTGCGGCACCCCGAAAAGGCGCACAAGCCGGACCAGGAAGTGCTGCGCAAGCCCGACTGGATCCGCGTCAAGGCGCCGGTCTCGAAGGGCTATGCCGAGACGCGCGAGATCGTGAAGTCGCACAAGCTGGTGACGGTTTGCGAAGAGGCCGGCTGCCCGAATATCGGCGAGTGCTGGGAGAAGAAGCACGCCACCTTCATGATCATGGGCGAGATCTGCACGCGCGCCTGCGCCTTCTGCAATGTCGCCACCGGCATACCGACCGCGCTCGATCCCGACGAGCCGGCGCGCGTCGCCCATGCCGTCAAGCAGATGGGCCTCAGCCACGTCGTCATCACCTCGGTCGACCGCGACGATCTCGCCGATGGCGGTGCGCAGCATTTCGCCGAGGTCATCCGTGCGATCCGGGCGGCGACGCCATCGACGACGATCGAGATCCTGACGCCGGACTTCCTGCGCAAGGATGGGGCGCTGGAGATCGTGGTGGCGGCCAAGCCCGACGTGTTCAACCACAACCTCGAGACGGTGCCGTCGAACTACCTGACGGTGCGTCCGGGTGCGCGCTATTTCCACTCAATCCGGCTGCTGCAGCGGGTCAAGGAGCTCGACCCGTCGATCTTCACCAAGTCCGGCATCATGGTGGGCCTGGGCGAAGAGCGGAACGAAATCTTGCAGCTGATGGACGATCTGCGTTCTGCCAATGTCGACTTCATGACCATCGGCCAGTATCTGCAGCCGTCGAAGAAGCACCATCCGGTGATCCGCTTCGTCACGCCGGAGGAGTTCAAATCCTTCGAGACGATCGGCCGGACCAAGGGTTTCCTGCTGATGGCGTCGAGCCCGCTGACGCGCTCCTCGCACCATGCCGGCGACGATTTCGCCAGGCTGCGCGCGGCGCGCGAAACGCAGCTCAGAAAAACCGCCTGATATCCTGTCTTCATGCCGAAATTCGAAGCCACCCGCCGCGTCGCCCATACGCCGGAAGAGATGTTCAGGCTGGTCGCCGATGTCGAGGCTTATCCGCAGTTCCTGCCGCTCTGCGAGGCGCTGACCGTGCGCTCACGCAAGGAGCGCGATGGCCGCACCATTCTCGTCGCCGACATGAGCATCGGCTACAAGGCGATCCGCGAGACCTTCACCACGCAGGTGCTGCTGAAGCCGGACGAGAACACCATCGACGTCAAATACATCGACGGCCCGTTCAAATACTTAAGCAATATCTGGCGTTTCGACCCGGCCGATGGCGGCGGCTGCGAGGTCCACTTCTTCATCGACTACGAGTTCAAGAGCCGCATTCTCGGCGCGCTGATGGGCACGATGTTCGACCGTGGCTTCCGCATGTTTTCCGAGGCGTTCGAGAAGCGTGCCAACGTGATTTACGGCGCCAGAGCCTGATCCTCTCCAAGCGCGCGCAAGCCGAGTTCCAGCGCGTGCCTGACTGTCTCGCTGCGGATGAAGGCACGGCCGTTGTCGGCAAACAGCCGGTGCTCGGCGACAACAGGGCGGCCGGCCAGGGCAACGCCGAACCAAACCAGGCCGACAGGCTTTTCCGCCGAGCCGCCGCCCGGGCCGGCAACGCCGGTGACGGCGAGCGTCAGCCCGGCACGCGAATGGGCCAGCGCACCTTCGGCCATCTCCAGCGCCGTTTCTCGTGACACGGCACCATGCGCCTTGAGCGTGGCAGCCGAAACGCCGAGCATCTCCATCTTGGCCTCATTGGAGTAGGTGATGAAGCCGCGGTCGACCACGGCGGAAGAGCCGGCGATGTCCGTCAGCGCGGCGATGATCATCCCACCGGTGCAGCTCTCGGCCGTCGCCAGCATGATGCCGCGGCGCTGGCAGGCCTGGAGCAAGGCGTTTGCGAGATCGCCGTTGCTCATGCGGGAACGTCGCCCGGAAACACGACGCTGGCGGTGGCGATCGCGGCAATGCCTTCCTCGCGGCCGACAAAGCCAAGTTTTTCGTTGGTCGTCGCCTTGATCGAGATTCGTTCCGACGCAATGCCCAGCATCGAAGCAAGGGCTGCCGTCATCGCTTCGCGGTGCGGGCCGACGCGCGGCGCCTCGCAGATCAGCGTGATGTCTGCGTTGGCGATGCGTCCGCCGCGTTCGCGCACCAGCTTAGCCGCATGCTCGACGAAGATGCGCGAGGCAGCACCCTTCCATTGCGGATCGGAAGGCGGGAAATGCGTGCCGATGTCGCCGGCGCCGCAGGTGGCGAGCAGCGCATCGGTCAGGGCATGAAGGCCGACATCGGCATCCGAATGGCCGGACAGTTTTTTGTCGTGCGGAATGGCAACGCCGCACAGGGTGACATGGTCGCCAGGCTCGAAGGCGTGGACGTCATAGCCATTGCCGGTGCGGATGTCCGGAAAGCGCGGCCGTTCGCCGGAGAGCCGCTGATCGGCCATAGCAATATCCCTTGCCCAGGTGAGTTTCACATTGTCCGGCGAGCCCGGGACGATTTTCACCGGAATATGCGCCCATTCGGCGATCGCGGCATCGTCGGTGAAATCCGCCTTGCCCAGCTGATGCGCCTTTTCATGCGCTGCCAGGATTGGCCAGAACGGAAACCCTTGCGGTGTCTGGGCGGCGTGAAGCCCGTTCCTCGACACGGTCTCTTCGATCATGCCGGCGGCCGACTCGCGTTTGAGCGTATCGGCGAGGGGCAGCGTTGGCAGTGCCCCCTGGCGTTCGCCGATGGCCTCGATGGTGCGTTCGATCAAGCCACCGTCGACGAAGGGACGCACCGCATCATGGATGAGGACCCGGCCCGGCGCGTGGTCCCGCAAGGCGAGAAGCCCAAGCCGTACCGAGGCCTGGCGCGAATCGCCGCCCGTAATAGTGATGACCCGGTCGGCATTGGCGCCGGCCGCCTTACGGAAGAGATCGCGGTCGTCGGCATGGATGGCGACGACGATTTGGCCAATCCTCGGATGCGCCAGGAACGTGTCCAGCGTGCGCGTTATGACGGCGCGGCCGCCGATGCTCTGATACTGCTTCGGACCGTCGACCTGTCCGGCCCGCGCGCCGCGGCCGGCGGCGACGATCACCACCGCGACTCTGTCCGAAACTTGATTTTCACTTGCGTTCGTCATGCCGATTGGTCCTAGCGCACGATCCCGAAAAGTGTAATCGGTTTTCGGAAAAGATCGTGCGCCAATTATGAAGTTCCAAAGCGTCCTTTGCGCGTCCAAGGACGCGCGGCGCTTTGGTCGCGGCCAAAGCCGAAGGCCAGCATTTTCCCAAATGCGCCTTAATGTGGCGTCATTCCGCGTTGCACATTGTCGCCGTTCTGGCTAGAGAATGTGCAGCAATCGAACATGCTTGGTTTTTGTGCATGCCTGAATTCACCAAATTGACTGTGCCGCTCGACGTCGGCGGCGTGACGATCCGCAATCGCGTCTTCCTCGCGCCGATGTCCGGGATAACCGACGAGCCGTTTCGGCAGCGCGCCCATGCGCATGGCGCCGGGCTGGTCGTTTCGGAAATGGTGGCGAGCGGTGAACTGGCCAAGGGCAGGGCGGGGTGCGATCTGCGCATCCGCCATTCCGGATTGCCTGTGCATATGGTTCAGCTCGCCGGCCGCGAGGCCGTGCACATGGCAGAGGGCGCGCGCATAGCCGAGGGCGAGGGCGCCGACATCATCGACATCAACATGGGCTGCCCGGCCAAGAAGGTGACCGGCGGCTATGCCGGTTCGGCGCTGATGCGCGACCTCGACCACGCGCTGTCGCTGATCGAGGCGGTGATCGGCGCCGTCGAAGTGCCGGTCACGGTCAAGATGCGGCTCGGCTGGGACGAGGGCGCGCTGAATGCGCCGATGCTGGCGCGCCGCGCCGAGCAGGCGGGCGTGCGCATGGTGACCGTGCACGGTCGCACGCGCTGCCAGTTCTATCAGGGCAAGGCCGACTGGCGCGCCATCGCCCGCGTCAAGGAAGCGGTGTCGATCCCGGTCGTTGCCAATGGCGATGTCGGTTCGGCCGCCGAGGCGGCCGATGTTCTGGAACAGTCCGGCGCCGACGCGGTCATGGTCGGCCGCGCGCATTATGGTGCGCCGTGGATTGCCGGCAGCATCGCGGCGGCAGGCGGGGCGGCGGCAGGCATTCCGGAGAGCCCGCGGGCTCTCGCCGACTACATCATCGCCCATTATGAGGACATGCTGACGCTCCATGGCAGCGAAAGCGGGCTGCGCCAGGCGCGCAAGCATCTTGGCTGGTATCTCGACCGCCACGCCGCCGGCGTCGGTGCCGACCAGCGCAAGACCATTCTGACGTCCTTCGAGCCAGCCAGGGTCATTGCCGAACTGCGCGACGCGTTCTCGACCATCGGCGCGCCAGTGACCTTGCGGAGCGCGGCATGAAGGCCACAGCCGCTCAAGGACTGGACATGGTGGATGCCGCCCAGATCGTGCTGAACACCATCCGCCGCCCGGTGATCATGGTCGATGGCGAAGGCTTCATCACCTACGCCAATGCCGATGCCGAGGATTTCTTTCGCTCCAGCGCCACCATGCTGGCCCGCAACACGCTGTCCAAGCTGGTGCCTTTCGGCAGTCCGCTGCTGACGCTGGTCGACCAGGTGCGCGAACGCCTGGCGCCCGTCAACGAATACCGCGTCGATGTCTCGTCGCCACGTCTCGGCATCGAGAAGGTCGTCGACCTCTATGTCGCGCCGGTGCCGGAGTTTCCAGGCTCGGTCGTGGTGATGTTCCAGGAACGCTCGATGGCCGACAAGATCGACCGGCAGATGACGCATCGCGGCGCGGCGCGCTCGGTCACCGGCCTCGCCGCCATGCTTGCCCATGAGATCAAGAACCCGCTGTCGGGTATTCGGGGTGCTGCCCAATTGCTCGAACTCTCCGCCTCCGACGAGGATCGGGCGCTGACCCGCCTGATCACCGACGAGACCGACCGCATCGTATCGCTGGTCGATCGCATGGAGGTGTTTTCCGACGAGCGGCCGATCGACCGCTATCCGGTCAACATCCATGTCGTGCTCGACCATGTGAAGGCAATTGCCAAGAACGGTTTTGCAAAGCGGATCAAGATTTTGGAGGAATACGATCCATCGTTGCCTCCGGTTTTCGCCAATCGCGACCAGCTGATCCAAATATTCCTCAACCTGGTCAAGAACGCCGCCGAGGCGATCGGCAGCGACCCGCAGGGCGAGATCGTGCTGTCCACCGCCTTCCGGCCGGGCATCCGCGTTTCTGTTCCGGGAACGCAGGACCGTGTCTCGTTGCCGCTGGAGTTCTGCGTGCGCGACAATGGGCCCGGTGTCTCGGAAGATATCCTGCCGATCTTGTTCGATCCCTTCATCACCACCAAGCCGAACGGCTCGGGCCTCGGCCTGGCGCTGGTGGCGAAGTTGGTCGGCGAGCATGGCGGCATCATCGAATGCGATTCAACGCCGCGCGCAACCACATTCCGCATACTGATGCCGGCCTGGAAGCAAACCTCGTTCGGCACCGACGATGACAATGAAGGAGACCGCAAATGACCGTTCGCGGCAATATTCTGGTCGCCGACGACGACGCGGCCATCCGCACGGTCCTCAACCAGGCGCTGTCGCGCGTCGGCCATGAGGTGCGGGTGACCTCCAACGCCTCGACACTGTGGCGCTGGGTGGCGGCGGGCGAGGGCGATCTGGTGATCACCGATGTGGTGATGCCCGACGAGAACGCCTTCGACATGCTGCCGCGCATCAAAAAAGCGCGGCCGGAGCTGCCGGTCATCGTCATGAGTGCGCAAAACACCTTCATGACCGCGATCCGGGCCTCCGAAACCGGCGCCTATGAATATCTGCCGAAGCCGTTCGACCTGACCGAGCTGCTCAGCATCGTCAACCGGGCGCTGGCAGAGCCCAGGCGTCCGAAAATCGACGCGCGCGCCGACGAGCAACCGGAGACGATGCCGCTGGTCGGCCGCTCGGCGGCCATGCAGGACATCTACCGCATGCTGGCGCGCATGATGCAGACTGACCTGACGGTGATGATTTCAGGCGAGTCGGGCACCGGCAAGGAACTGGTGGCGCGGGCGCTGCACGAATATGGCCGTCGCCGCGGCGGGCCGTTCGTGGCCATCAACATGGCGGCGATCCCCCGCGACCTGATCGAATCGGAACTTTTCGGCCACGAGAAGGGGGCCTTCACCGGCGCGCAGAACCGCTCGACCGGCCGCTTCGAGCAGGCGGAAGGCGGCACGCTGTTCCTTGACGAGATCGGCGACATGCCGATGGAGGCGCAGACGCGCCTGCTGCGCGTGCTGCAACAGGGCGAATACACCACGGTCGGCGGGCGCACGCCGATCAAGACCGACGTGCGCATCGTCGCCGCCACCAACAAGGATCTGCGCACGCTGATCAACCAGGGGCTGTTCCGCGAGGATCTGTTCTATCGCCTGAATGTCGTGCCGCTGAGGCTGCCGGCACTGCGCGAGCGCTCCGAGGACGTTCCGGACCTGGTGCGGCATTTCTTCAAGCTCGGCGCCAGCGAAGGCCTGCAGACCAAGCGTATCTCGACCGGCGGCATCGAATTGATGAAGCGCTATCCATGGCCGGGCAACGTGCGCGAACTGGAAAACCTGGTGCGCAGGCTGGCCGCGCTCTATTCGCAGGACGAGATCTCCGCCGAGATCATCGAGGCCGAGCTTAAGACTGGCGAGAGGCCCGTCGTCCCAGGCGGCGGCAATCTCATTCCGGACGACCTCTCGATCGGCCAGGCGGTGGAGCATTTCCTGCAGCGCTATTTCGCATCCTTTGCCGGCGACCTGCCGCCGGCAGGTCTTTACCAGCGCATTCTGTCCGAAGTCGAATATCCGCTGGTTCTGGCCTCGATGACGGCGACGCGCGGCAATCAGATCAAGGCTGCCGAACTTTTGGGGCTCAACCGCAACACGCTGCGCAAGAAAATCCGCGAGCTCGGCGTCAACGTCTACAAGTCCTCGAGGCCGGCTTAGAGCGTGTTTGAGAAGGGGATTCCCGAACGCTTTTAGGGGCGCTCGACGCCCTTTGCCGCCAAGATGTCATCAACGGCTGTCGACATCAGAAATTCCGACAACTGCCTGGCCGCTTCCGCGTCCGTTGAATCGGCGCTGATGCCAATGGCGAAGTCAACGTAACTTTGGAGTTCTGCCGGAAACTGACCGACAAGCATGACCTCGGGAGCGGCGGCGAGAATCGAAGTCATGGGAACGACCCCCAACTCGGCTTCCCGACGGCCTACGGCCGGCGCTGTCTGCCGCCCTTCGGGTCAAACCCGACGTTCGGTTCGGGATCATCTCTAGCGCCTGTGGACAAAAAGGTCCTGGAGACGGCGTTTAGGCGAATGAGCCGGGGAAAGATTTCCGTCCCGGCCACACTTGTTGCATAATCGCCACAATGCGTTGCATAGATCCGACGCAATCACTGGCTCTCGACGGCGACATGGCGACTCAGGCCCCTACACTGAACGAACCGATTTTCAGCAGGCACGGTGTCGAAGACAGGCGCCGGCTGCTGGCGCTGCCTGGGGTGGTGGCAATTGCCGGTGCGCTGGTCACGGCGGCGATTTCCTTCGCCATCCTGGTCGGCGCCACGCCGATCGTGCCGAACGAGAGGACGACTCTGGCGCTGATCGCGCTCAATGCCGTCTTCGTCCTGTTCCTGATCGCGCTGGTCAGCCGTGAAGTTCACCGCATCGTGATGGCGCGCCGGCACGGCAAGGCGGCGTCGCGGCTGCATGTGCGCATCGTGGCGATGTTTGCGCTGGTCGCCGCCATCCCGGCCATCATGGTGGCGATCATCGCCTCGATCACGCTCGATATCGGCCTCGACCGCTGGTTCGAGATCCGCACCAAGACGATCGTCAATTCGTCGCTGTCGATAGCGGACGCCTATGTCCAGGAAAACGCCCGCAATCTTCAGGGAACGACGCTGTCGATGGCTTACGATCTCGACGCGTCGCGTACGCTCTACGGCCTCGACCGGACCGGTTTTCTCGACCTGATGAACAAGGAAGCGGTTGGCCGGTCGCTGGCGCATGCGGCGCTGATCAAGCCCGACGGCTCCTTCGTCATGAGCGCCAAGACCGATGCGGATTTCGCCATGCCGGAGCCGCCGGAAGGTGCCGTGACCAGCGCCGCCGACGGCAAGCCGGTGCTGATCGAGCCGAAGACGCGCAACATCATGGGCGCCATCGTCAAGCTGCGCCAAATCGAAGGGCTCTACCTCTACACGATCCGCCTGGTCGATCCCGAAGTGATCAAGGCACGTCAGATTGTCCGATCCAACACCGACGAATATCGCGGGCTGGAAGACAACCGCCGCACCTCGCAAGTGGCCTTCGCGCTGCCCTATCTGTCGCTGACACTGATCATCATCCTGTCGGCGATCTGGACCGGCATCGCCGTCGCCGACCGGCTGGTGCGGCCGATCCGCCAGCTTATCGGTGCTGCCGACGAGGTCGCCACCGGCAATCTCGACGTTGCGGTGCCAGTCAGGCCTTCCGACGGCGACGTCGCCTCGCTGGGCGACACGTTCAACAAGATGCTGCTGGAGCTGAAATCGCAGCGCAACGAGATCTTGTCGGCCAAGGACTTGATCGACGAGCGGCGGCGCTTTTCGGAAGCGGTGCTGGCGGGCGTCACCGCCGGCGTCATCGGCGTCGACCCCTATGGCATCGTCACCATCGTCAACCGCTCGGCCGAGACGATGCTGGCCATTTCGGCCACCGCAGCACTCGGGCAGAACCTTTCGGCGGTGTTGCCTCATGTCGGCCGTGTCTTCGAGATCGGCCGCAAGTCGGGCAAACCGGTCTATCGCGAGCAGGTGACGTTCTACCGCGCCGGCACGGAGCGGACCTTCAACGTGCAGATCACCATTGAGGCGGGCGACGATGGGGCGGAGGAGAAATCCTATGTCGTGACCGTCGACGACATCACCGACCTCGTCCAGGCGCAGCGTTCGTCGGCCTGGGCCGACGTGGCGCGGCGCATTGCGCACGAGATCAAGAACCCGCTGACGCCGATCCAGCTGTCGGCCGAGCGCATCAAGCGCCGCTATGGCAAGGTCATCACCGAAGATCGCGAGGTCTTCGATCAATGCACCGACACCATCATCCGCCAGGTCGAGGATATCGGCCGCATGGTCGATGAGTTCTCGGCCTTCGCGCGCATGCCGAAACCCGAGATGAAGGCCATCGATCTGCGCGAATCGCTGCGCGAGGCCTCGTTCCTGGTCGAGGTCAGCCGTTCAGACATCACCTTCGAGCGGATTTTCGGCAACGACCCGCTCAAGGGCACCTTCGACAGCCGCCTGATGGCGCAGGCGTTCGGGAACGTCATCAAGAACGCTGCCGAGGCCATTGACGGACTTGATGCAAAAGATCGTTCGGACGGCACAATTCGGATTCAAGCCGGACGGCAGAATGGCGCCATCAGAATCGACGTCATCGACAATGGCAAAGGTTTGCCGCGCGAGAATCGCCAAAGGCTGCTCGAGCCCTATATGACGACACGCGAGAAGGGGACCGGTCTCGGCCTCGCTATCGTCAAGAAGATCGTGGAGGACCATGGCGGCCGGCTTGAACTGCACGACGCGCCGGCGGATTTCCACGGCGGGCGGGGTGCAATGATCAGCATCATCCTGCCGCCTTCTGCTGCTGCCGCGCCGTCGCGCGGCGAGAGCAAGGCGGAAAACGAAAGAGAAACTGAAAAGGTCGGTAATGGCGTCTGACATTCTCATCGTCGATGACGAGGAAGATATCCGCGAACTCGTCGCCGGTATCCTGAGCGACGAAGGTCACGAAACCCGCACGGCATTCGATGCCGACAGTGCGCTGGCGGCGATCGCCGATCGAGCGCCGCGGCTGATTTTCCTCGACATCTGGCTGCAGGGCTCGCGTCTGGATGGTCTCGCATTGCTGGACGAGATCAAGACGATGCACCCAACACTCCCGGTGGTGATGATCTCCGGCCATGGCAACATCGAAACAGCGGTGTCGGCCATCCGTCGCGGCGCCTATGATTTCATCGAGAAGCCGTTCAAGGCAGACCGGCTCATTCTCATCGCCGAACGGGCGCTGGAAACCTCGAAGCTGCGGCGCGAAGTCTCGGACCTCAAGCAGCGCAGCGGCGAGACCTTCGACCTGATCGGCATGTCGTCGGCGATGAGTCAGTTGCGCCAAACGATCGAACGGGTCGCGCCGACCAACAGCCGTGTCATGATCATCGGCCCTTCCGGTTCGGGCAAGGAACTGGCGGCGCGTGCCATTCATGCGCTGTCGACGCGCAAGGGTGCGCCGTTCGTGACGCTGAGCGCCGCCAACATCACGCCCGAGCGTATGGAGATCGAGCTGTTCGGCACCGAATCGAACGGCACTGAGCGCAAGGTCGGTGCGCTGGAGGAAGCGCATCGCGGCATCCTCTATATCGACGAAGTGGCCGACATGCCGCGCGAGACGCAAAACAAGATCCTGCGCGTGCTGGTCGAGCAGCAGTTCGAACGGGTAGGGGGCACCAAACGGGTCAAGGTCGACGTCCGCATCATCTCGTCGACCTCGCAGAATCTGGAAGCGATGATTGCCGACGGCCGCTTCCGCGAGGACCTTTACCATCGCCTGGCGGTGGTTCCGGTCATGGTGCCGGGGCTGGCCGAGCGGCGCGAGGACATTCCCTATCTGGTCGA
The DNA here is from genome assembly GCF_057784325.1 of Mesorhizobium sp. CNPSo 4689. Classification (NCBI taxonomy): domain Bacteria; kingdom Pseudomonadati; phylum Pseudomonadota; class Alphaproteobacteria; order Hyphomicrobiales; family Phyllobacteriaceae; genus Mesorhizobium; species Mesorhizobium sp. CNPSo 4689. Next base: position 13,762 of record NZ_JBWLUZ010000022.1, on the reverse strand, counting down.
CAATTTCATGAAGCAGATCGCGCGCCAGGCCGGCATCAAGCCGCGCCGCATCGGCGACGACGCGCTGGCGGTGCTGCAGGCGCACAACTGGCCGGGGAACGTGCGCCAGCTGCGCAACAATGTCGAGCGGCTGATGATCCTGGCGCGCGGCGACAATGTCGATGCGCCGATCACCGCCGACCTGTTGCCGTCCGAGATCGGCGACGTCATGCCGCGCACGCCGAACCAGTCCGACCAGCACATCATGGCGCTGCCGCTGCGCGAGGCGCGCGAACAGTTCGAGAAGGACTATCTGATCGCCCAGATCAACCGCTTCGGCGGCAACATCTCGAAGACGGCCGAATTCATCGGCATGGAGCGCTCGGCACTTCACCGCAAGTTGAAGTCGCTCGGCGTCTGACCGCGGGGCACGCGTGAGACCGGCCGGTCTGGACCACGCAATTGCCGGTTACGGCCACAGCGGAATCGCCTAAGAAGGCCGGGACGTTTCTCGAGGGTTTCTCATGCCGCGTATTGCCTATGTGAACGGGCGCTATGTCGCCCATGCCGATGCTGTCGTGCATATCGAGGATCGCGGATATCAATTCGCCGACGGCGTCTACGAGGTTTGCGAGGTGGCGCGCGGCTTCATCGTCGACATGCCGCGCCATCTGGCACGGCTGGACCGTTCGTTGAACGAGCTGTCGATCGAGTGGCCCGTCACGCGCGGTGTGCTGCCGCTCATCCTGCGCGAGGTGGTGCGCCGCAACCAAGTCGTCAACGGCCTGGTCTATGTCCAGGTGACGCGCGGCGTCGCCAGCCGCGACTTTCTGTTTCCGGCGGCGGGTACCAAGCGGTCCCTGGTGGTGACCGCCAGGAAAGCCGATCCGGCCGCTGCGGCAAAAAGGGCGGAGACCGGCATCAAGGTGATCACCGTGCCGGAGAACCGTTGGGACCGGGTCGACATCAAGACCGTCGGCCTGCTGCCCAACGTGCTGGCCAAGCAGAAGGCCAAGGAGGCCGGTGCCCAAGAAGCCTGGTTCATCGACACCGACGGCACGGTCAAGGAAGGCGGCTCGTCCAACGCCTGGATCGTCACCAGAGATGGGGTGCTGGTGACGCGGCCGGCCGAGCACGGCATCCTGCGCGGCATTACCCGCACGACGCTGTTCGAGGTCGCCGCCAAGCTCGACCTGAAGGTCGAGGAGCGGGGCTTTTCGGTGGCTGAAGCCAAGGCGGCGCGGGAGGCTTTCATTAGTTCGGCCACCACGATCGCCATGCCGGTCGTGGCGATTGACGGTGCTCCCATCGCCAACGGCCACCCCGGCTCAATAACACTTTCGTTGCGCCAAGCCTTTTTTGACATTGCGGAAAAAAGTCCAGCCTGATAACCGCACAGGTGGAATGAACATCAATTTATCTCGTTCTGCTTGTCGTTACTGACGGCAAGAGGGTGTTTGCGCGCTTGACATGCGCCCGGTAATTTGGCGCATTGGCTGCAAACCGAAGGGGATCGGCGAAAGACAAGAACAATGGCGGAACGATCGCAAAACCTTCAGGACCTGTTCCTGAATTCAGTTCGCAAGAGCAAAAATCCACTCACCATCTTCCTCATCAACGGCGTGAAGCTGACCGGCGTCGTCACTTCGTTCGACAATTTTTGTGTGTTGCTACGTCGAGACGGCCATTCCCAGCTTGTCTACAAGCACGCCATTTCCACGATCATGCCGAGCCAGCCGGTTCAGATGTTCGATGGCGAGGAAAGCCAGGGCGCCTGATTGGCTCGTGAGAAAGACGCGGACCGCAGCGTCCGCGGAAAATTGGCACATCAGCCGGGGACGGAAGCCAAAGGCCCGACCCGGGCTGTTGTCATCGTGCCTGTGCTTACCCGCCATCAGCGCAGCGACGATGAGTCGAACCGTCCGCGGCTGACGCGTTCGGCCGAGGCCCGCCACGACGAAGCGGTCGGGCTTGCCCGCGCCATCAACCTCGATCTGATCCACACGGCGGTGGCCACCGTCAACGATCCACGCCCGGCAACCTTGCTGGGCAGCGGAAAGGTCGAGGAGTTCGCCGAGATCGTCAAAGAGGGTCACGCTGAAGTGGTCATCGTCGACCACCCGTTGACGCCGGTGCAGCAGCGCAATCTCGAGAAGGAACTGAACGCCAAGGTGCTGGATCGCACCGGGTTGATCCTGGAGATCTTTGGCGAGCGTGCGCGGACCAAGGAAGGCACGCTGCAGGTCGAACTCGCCCATCTCAATTACCAGAAGGGCCGCCTGGTGCGCAGCTGGACCCACCTCGAACGGCAGCGCGGTGGTGCCGGCTTCCTCGGTGGTCCCGGCGAAACGCAGATCGAATCCGACCGGCGCATCCTGCAGGACAAGATCATCAAGCTGAAGCACGAACTGGAAACGGTGCGCCGCACTCGCGACCTGCACCGCGCCAAGCGCAAGAAGGTGCCGTTCCCGGTGGTAGCGATCGTCGGCTACACCAATGCCGGCAAATCGACACTATTCAACAAGCTGACCGGGGCAGGGGTGCTGGCCGAGGACATGCTGTTCGCCACGCTCGATCCGACGCTGCGCCGCGTGCGCCTGCCGCACGGCACGCCGATCATTCTTTCGGATACGGTCGGCTTCATCTCAGACCTGCCGACGCATCTGGTCGCGGCCTTCCGGGCAACGTTGGAAGAGGTGGTCGAGGCCGATCTGGTCATCCATCTGCGCGATATCTCCGACCCCGACACGGCCGCGCAGGCCGAGGATGTCGAGCGCATCCTGGCCGACCTCGGCGTCGACGCCGGCGATGCCAAGCGCGTCATCGAAGTCTGGAACAAGATCGATCTGCTCGACGAAGGCAACCGCGCCAGGCTGCTGGCCGATGGTAATGACGGCAGCAAGGCGCCGCCGATTGCAATTTCCGCCATCACCGGCGAAGGCCTCGACGCGCTGAAGGCGCTGATCGAGACCAGGATGGCGGGCGAACTGGAGGAGCTCACGGTGACGATCGAGCCGGCGCAGTTCGGCCTCGTCGACTGGCTCTACCGCAATGGCGACATCGTCTCGCGGACCGACAATGAGGATGGCAGCGCGACCATCTCGCTCAAAGCCACGCACTTCGCCCGGCAAGAGATCGACAGCCGATTGCACCGTAAAAACAACGGATAAGTCTGATTATTTCGTGCTCTTGGCCTGTTGCCAGAGCGCTTCCATTTCCTCCAGCGTCGCTTTTTCCAGTGTGTTGCCGGAGGCTTCCAGCGCCCGCTCGACATAGTGGAAGCGCGAGCGGAATTTCTCGTTGGTGCCGCTGAGTGCCGCTTCGGCGTCAAGCTTGAGGTGGCGGCCCAGATTGACGATGGCAAACAGCATGTCGCCGAACTCGTCCTTGATGGGTGCCGCGTCGCCCTTGGCGAGAGCCTCGCGCAGCTCGGCGATCTCCTCCTCGATCTTGTCGAGGATAGGCGCCGCTTCGCTCCAGTCGAAGCCGACACGGGCCGCTTTCTCCTGAAGCTTCAAGGCGCGCGTCAAGCCGGGCAGGGCGACCGGCACACTGTCCAGAAACCCCTTGCCGTGGTCTTCCGGATCGTGGCCGCGCGCGATGAGGGCAGCTCGCTTCTCGGCTTTCTCCTGCGATTTGATCTTCTCCCACATGCCCTTGGCCATGCCGGCGCTGCGCGCTTCTTCGTCGCCGAAGACATGCGGATGGCGGCGGATCATTTTCGTGGTGATGGCCTGGACGACGTCGCCGAAGGCGAATTCGCCTGATTCTTCCGCCATTTGCGCATGATAGACGACCTGCAGCAGGAGATCGCCGAGCTCTTCGCGCAGATCGTCCAGGTCGCCGCGCGCAATGGCGTCCGCCACCTCGTAGGCTTCCTCGATCGTGTAGGGTGCAATGGTCGAAAAGTCCTGCTCGATATCCCACGGGCAGCCGGTTTTCGGCGCCCTGAGCGCCGCCATGATCTCGATCAGCCGGGAAATGTCTTGCGAGGGTTTCATCAGCCGGATGCTATCGTGCATGCGGCCGGCCGGCCAATGCCGTCGGTCGGCAAGGGGGCATTGTCCACAGGTGCCGGTGCGGAACCAGCCGATCCCGAGAGGTCGACTGGGCTAGTCGAGCACCGAGACGATCGCCTTGGCGAGCTTGTCCATGCCGTCTTCCGGCAGGCCGGCGACATTGATGCGGCTGTCGCCGACCATGTAGACGCCATACTCGGCGCGCAGGCGCTCGACCTGCGCCTCGGTCAGGCCAAGCCGCGAAAACATGCCGCGATGGCTGGCGACGAAATCGAAGCGGTCGGAATTGGACTGCCGGTGCAGCGCCTCGGCGAACGCGACGCGCAGCCTCAGCATGCGCAGGCGCATCTCCTCGAGCTCCGCTTCCCAGTCGGCGCGCAGCGCGGCATCTTCCAGAACCATCCGCACCGCCGCGGCGCCATGGTCCGGCGGCATCGAATAGATGGCGCGCGCCGCCGACAGCATCTGGCTCATCGCCACATCGGCCTGGGCGCCATCCTTGGCCAGGATCATCGCCGCGCCGACGCGGTCGCGGTAGACGGCAAAGTTTTTCGAACAGCTCGAGGCGACGACCATTTCAGGGACTTTTGCGGCGAGCAGGCGCAGACCGCCGGCGTCGGCGTCGAGCCCTTCGCCAAAGCCCTGATAGGCAATGTCGACAAAGGGCAACAGGCCGCGCTTGACGACAAGTTCGGTCACTCCGGCCCATTGCGCCGCATCGAGATTGGCACCGGTAGGATTGTGGCAGCAGCCATGCAGCAGCACCACGTCGCCGCTCTTGGCGGTCCGCAATGCCGCCAGCATGTCATCGAAGCGAACCGCGCCCGAGGCGGCGTCGAAATAGGGGTATTCGCGGATCTGCAGGCCGGCGGCACGCATCACCGGCATGTGGTTCGGCCAGGTCGGGTCCGACAGCCAGATGGTGGCGTCGGCGCGGGTGCGCTTCAAAAGTTCGGCCACAAGCCGCAGCGCGCCGGACCCGCCGGGCGCTTGCGCGGCGCGAATGCGCGAGAAGTCGACTGCCTCGCCAAAGGCCAGCCTGGCCATCGCCGTGTTGAACCCGGTGTCGCCGGCAAGGCCGAGATAGGTCTTGGTGTCCTGGCTGTTGAGCAGCCGCTTTTCGGCCTCGCGCACGGCGCGCATGACCGGCGTCTTGCCGTCGCGGTCCTTGTAGACACCAACGCCGAGGTCGACCTTGTCCGGGCGCGGGTCGGCGCGATAGAGGCCGATCAGGGCAAGTATCTTGTCGGCAGGGGCGGGCTGCAGGGTTTCGAACATCGACATGGCTCCAATGGCGGCGGAGTGATACGCAAATCGGCCGGGCTTCGCCAGCGGTTTCCTATGCGGCAGGCTGAAAAGCCTCGGCGCCAAGATGCGAAACGTGCCCTACACGTTCCTGTCACATCGACGTAGTTTGAATAGCCATTTCCGGGACAAGCGCGAGAATGACGGCGTGAGACGATGATGAGCCGGCAACAAAAATTCGACCTCGCCATTGTCGGCGCCGGCATTGTCGGCCTGGCGCATGCGCTCGCCGCCGTTCGCCGTGGCCTTTCGGTCGTCGTCATCGATCGCGACGCGCGGGCCAATGGCGCCTCGGTGCGCAATTTAGGTTTTATCACCGTCAGCGGCCAGGAGCGCGGCCAGGTCTGGCGGCGGGCGATGCGGTCCCGCGATATCTGGCTGGAGGTGGCAGGACCTGCCGGCATCGACATCATCCAGCGCGGCGCCGTCGTCGTTGCCCGCCGTCCGGAAGCGCGAGCGGTGGTCGAGTCCTTCCTGCAAACAGAGATGGGCGAAGGCTGCAAGCTGCTCGAAGCCGATGCGCTCAACCGCGACTATCCCGGTTTAGCCGGACAGGAATTTGCCGGCGCCCTGTGGAGCCCGCACGAGGTGCGTGTCGAATCGCGCCAGGCGATCCCGCTTCTCGCGGCCTTTCTCGCCGAACGGCACGGCGTCGAGTTCCGCCGCGAAACGGCGGTTCGCCGGGTCGAGCCGCCTTATATCGAAACCAGCCGCGGCATCGTGCAGGCCGGCAAGGTGATCGTTTGTCCGGGCGACGACCTGGCGACGCTCTATCCCGACCGCATCGCACACTATGCCGTCACGCGCTGCAAGCTGCAGATGATGCGGCTTGCCGATCCCGGTTTCAGGCTGCCGGTATCGGTGATGTCCGACCTCGGGCTTGCGCGCTATGCCGGCTATGCCGCCTTGCCGGAGGCGGTCGCCTTGCGGCGCCGGTTGGAAGCCGACCAGCGCGATGCGCTCGACAATGGCGTGCATCTGATCGTGGTGCAGGGCGCCGACGGCACGCTGGTGGTCGGCGATTCCCATCACTATGCGACAACGCCCGATCCGTTCGCTTCGGAGCGGGTCGACGAGATCATCCTCGAGGAGTTCAGAGCCGTGTTCGGCGGACCGGTTCCGTGCGTGCTCGAGCGCTGGACCGGCATCTATTCCTCGGCGTCCGACCGTACCATGTTCGCCGACGCGCCGCATGAGGATGTGCGGCTGGTGATGATCACCAGCGGCACAGGCGCCAGCACCTCTTTTGCCATTGCCGAAGAGGTGATCGACGAGCTGTTCGGCGCAACCACGTCCCAGACAATGAAGATCGCATGATGGGAAGATCGTATGATGGCCACTGAGGGCCTGCTCCGCGCCGTGGTGTTCGACTGGGCCGGCACCGTCGTCGACCACGGGTCGCTGGCGCCGATGGGCGTGTTCGTCGAGGCTTTTGCAGAGTTCGGCGTGGCGATCAGCGTCGATGAGGCACGCGGGCCGATGGGCGTGGCCAAGCGCCCGCATATCGCGGCGCTGATGGCGCTGCCCAGAGTCGCGGCGGCCTGGGCGAAACAGCGCGGCCATGCGCCGACGGACGCCGACATCGATGCGGTCTATGATGTGTTCGTGCCGAAGAGCCGGGCGGTCGCGGCGCGGTTTTCGGATGTCATCCCCGGCGTTGCCGATGTCGTGTCGGCGTTGCGGGCGCGCGGTCTCAAGATCGGCTCGACCACCGGCTATACGCGGCGACATCATGGCCGAGATCCTGCCGGTGGCGGCCGGGCAGGGGTTCTCGCCCGATTGCCTGGTCTGCACCGGCGATACGCCCGACGGCAGGCCGACGCCGTTCATGCTGTGGAAGGCGCTGACCGAGCTTGGCGTCTATCCGCCATGGCTGAGTGTCAAGGTCGACGACACCGAAGTCGGCATCGCCGAAGGGACCAACGCCGGTGCCTGGACGGTCGGCGTCGCCGTGACCGGCAATGTCTTCGGCCACACGCTGGCGGAGACGCAGGCGCTGGCGCCGGACGTGTTCAGGAAAAAACGTGTCGAGGCAATCGCCAGACTCAGCGCCGCCGGCGCGCACTATGTCGTCAATGGCGTCGCCGACCTCTTGCCGGTCATCGCCATGATCGAGGGCAGGCTGCGGCGCGGCGAAAGGCCTTGAGCGAAGCCTGAGCGCTTTCAGCAGGCTTCATCGGTAGTCCCGTCCGAAAGGCGACGGCAAAAAAATTCGACACAGGCGGGATTAAAACCTTACCGTGCTCCGTAAACAGGGCATGAAACGGTCGATGCCACGCTTCGATATCGTAGGGCAGCTGGGTTCCCTGCGTCGCTACGCGCACTCGCTGAGCCGCGACAGCACTGAGGCCGAGGATCTGGTGCATGACGCGCTGGTGCGGGCCTATGAGCGGCGCGGCACTTTCCGCGCCGGCGGCAATTTGCGCGCGTGGCTGCTGTCGATCGTCCACAATGCCTTCATCGACCGCTTGCGGTCGCGCCGGTCCGAAGCGGCGAGGCTCGGGCAGGCGGGGCAGCTTGCCGACAGAAGCACACAGGCTCCGCAGGAGCATTCCGTTCGCCTGGCGCAGATACGTGAAGCCTTTTTCACGCTGCCGGACGAGCAGCGCTCGGCGCTGCATCTCGTCGCCATCGAGGGGCTTACCTACGAGCAGGCGGCCAAGGCCAGCGGCGTGCCGCTGGGAACGCTGATGTCACGCATCGGCCGGGCACGCGCGACGCTGCGCGAGATGGAAGACAATGCGCCGGCGCGCGCCAAAAATCATCTCCGGATCGTGAGAGGCGAGCCATGACCACAGTGCTGGATCCCGTGACCGACGCCGAGCTTGACGCTTATGTCGACGACCAGCTGGACGTTGCCCGTCGCATCGAGGTCGAGGCGTTTCTGTCCGCGCGTCCCGAAACGGCGGCGCGGGTGATGTCCGACCTCAGGACACGCGACGAACTGCGGGTGGCGCTTGCCGGTTCAAAAGGCATGGCGCGGCCGGCAACGGCCGATGCCGCCCGGCGGCTGGAGAGGGGACTCGCACGGGGCCGTGTGCTCGGCGTGCTGCAGCGGGCGGCGGCGGTCGCCGTCTTCGTCGCCGCGGGCTGGCTGGCGAACGGCATGCTCGGGCCGGTGACCAAGGTCGTCGCCTCGACCCAGCCGCCAGCCTATCTCGAGGAGGCGATCCGGGCGCATCGGACGACGCTGATGCGCGAAGCCATGGCATCCCAGACCGAGGCGCCGAATTACGACAGCGACGAGATCCGCGCCGCCACGGCGATCGTCATGCCGTCGCTGCCGAAGGAATGGAAGGTCCGCGACGTACAGGTCTATCCGTCACAGTTCGGCCCGAGCGTCGAAATGATCGTCGAAGCCGGGGAGCTTGGGCTGATCTCGCTCTTTGCCATCAGGCCGGGAACGTTCGACGTGGTCAGGCCTGCCGTCGCACCCTCGGGCGATATCTCGTCAGCCTATTTCCAGATCGGCGATGTCGCCTACGCAATCGTCGCCCGAAGCGATGTCCGCGACCTCGACCGCGCCGCCGAGACACTCGCCAAGACGCTTTACTGATCCGATCCAGCCAAGGAGAACCAGCATGAATACCCCCGATCTTGGATATCGCGTAGGCGCCGGCGCCCGAGCCGGCGCCGTGTACGACGAGGGCCTGCGCCAGCATATGCTGCGCGTCTACAACTATATGGGCCTTGGCCTGGTCGTCACTGGCCTCATCGCCTTCGCCGTGGCCTCGACGCCCGCTCTCTACGTGCCGATCTTCTCCACCCCGCTGAAATGGGTGGTGATGCTGGCGCCGCTCGCCTTCGTGCTGTTGTTCTCGTTCAAGATGCAGACGATGTCGGCAGCAAGCGCCCAGGCCATGTTCTGGGCCTTCTGCGCCGTCATGGGCCTGTCGCTGGCTTCCGTGTTCCTGGTCTTCACCGGGACCAGCATCGCGCGCACCTTCTTCATCGCCGCCACCATGTTCGGCGCCACCAGCCTCTACGGCTACACGACCAAACGCGACCTGACCCAGTTCTCGTCCTTCCTGATCATGGGCCTGATCGGCGTGGTGATCGCCAGCGTGGTGAACCTCTTCCTCGGCTCGACGGCGCTGCAGTTCGCGATTTCGGTGATCGGCATCGCCGTGTTCATCGGCCTGACCGCCTGGGACACGCAGACGATCAAGGAGCAGTATGCGGAAAACTTCGACGCGGAATCGCGGCAAAAGCTCGCCGTGTTCGGCGCCTTCTCGCTTTATCTGAACTTTATCAACATCTTCCAGCTGTTGCTGAACTTCACCGGCGAGCGCGAATAGTCCGGAACCGTAGCAGGCAACGCTGCGTATCTTGCCGTGGCCGGAGGGAAATCTCCGGCCACGGTTTTTCATTTGAAGCGGGCGCGATCTCGCCCGTAGCGTGAAAGCGCTCGTCGCGGCTGTAAGTATGAGTTGCGGCGCAGCCCGCCGCTCTTGAGTTCACGCTGGGCCTTTTGCTAGCCTGCGGGCCACACCAGCCACCCGCGAGGACGTATGGAACAGGTGACGCTTCACGGTGACGGCATCTCGGCGACCATCGTCGGGCAGGGGGCCGAACTGGTCTCCTTGCGCGATGCGGAGGGAACCGAGCTTCTTTGGCAGGCCGGTTCTGCCTGGCGGCGTCATTCACCGGTTCTGTTTCCGATCGTCGGCCGACTGAAGGACGACCGGTTGTGCCATCAGGGGCGCAAATATCCGATGACACAGCATGGATTCGCCCGCGACAGACGCTTCACGTGGGCGGAGCAGGGGCCTCGGTCATGCACGCTGGTTTTGACCGACGATGCCGATACCCGTGCCCACTACCCGTTCGCCTTTCGCCTCGCGGTCAGCTACAGCCTGGGCCAGCGGCAAGTCGGCGTTGCGTTTGAGATCACCAACACCGGCGACGAGACGCTGCCAGCATCGATCGGGGCGCACCCGGCATTCAATTGGCCGTTGCTGCCGGGTCTGTCGAAGGAAGCCTACCAGTTGGCCTTTGCCGACAATGAGCCGGCGCCGATCCGCCGGCTGAAGGATGGCCTTCTGCTGCCAAAGCCGCAGCCCACGCCCATCGAAGGCAAGAGCCTCGCCCTGTCGGAACGGCTGTTTGAAGACGACGCCGTCATCCTGGATCGGCCTGCCAGCACCAGCGTGCGCTACGCCGCCGACCGCGGGCCGGCGATCGAGATGTCGTGGCAAGGGTTTCGGGAATTAGGTATCTGGTCCAAACCCGGCGGCGCGCCGTTCCTTTGCATCGAACCCTGGCATGGCCTTGCGAGCCCGGTGGATTTCGATGGTGAATTCACCGACAAACCCGGCGTGATGCTGATCGAGCCTGCCGCGAAGCGTGTTCTGAGCTACCAGGTACGTCTGCTGTAGCGTCGCGCACAACGGCTGGTCGGAGTGAGCCCAATGAATTCCAAAACGATCGAGATCTACCGTCCACGTGGTGTTTCAAATTTGGGCCAATGGGACATTGGCGGCCTCAAGCTCAAAGTCTATGGCCTCGTCGCAGACAACAAGGAAGTCGACGGGCCCATGGCGACCCTGGCGCAGTCATTCGTGCGACAGGACGTTCTGCCGCGTGTGGCGGACGAGGGCGATGACAATGGCATGGGCTTTGTGATCATTCATCCTGGCGAGCTGGGCGTTTCCATCTCGGCTCACTGGTGGATACAAGGTTCGGTGCTTTGTCAGCATATCTATCGGAAGCTGTATTCCGCCACCGAACCGATGGATACGGTAACGAGACCTGTTGTGGCCTGTGTTTGGGAATTGGCTCTGATAAACGCCGAGCAGGAGACCTGGCGAGAAACGATGATGAAAAGCGAGCCCAGTCCGTCAGCATACATGGACGCTCGAGCAGGCTTCAAAGCGGCATAGAGGCGAGGTAAGCCGGGTTTCAAACCTGCCGGACGATGGTGCCGATCGCATTGACGAGAAGCCGCGCGGCGGTCAGGGCCGACAGGCCGTCAATGTCGGCGGGCGGATAAAGCTCGACAAGGTCGAATCCTGCGATCCTGGCCCGTTTGCCGAGGCCCGCGATCAGGTCGATCACCTGCGTGTAGGTGAGGCCGCCAGGTGTTCGCGCCGCCACGCCCGGCATGATGCCGGGATCGAGGCCGTCGCAGTCGAGGGTGACGACGACCCGCGCTCCTTCCGGAATATGCTTGAGAGTGGCTTCGACGCCCTGGGCGTGAACCTCGCGGGCGGTCACGAAACGGCTGCCATAGCGCCGCGCCGCTTCGATTTCGGCGAGGCGCGCGCTGCCGACGCTACGCAGGCCCACCTGGACGATCCCGGCGACATGCGCCATCTCACTCGCCCGGCGCATCGGGCTCGAATAGCCATAACGTTCGCCATGCACCTCGTCGCGCCAGTCGATATGGGCGTCGACCTGCAGGATCCAGACCGGCCCGTGATCCGCAAAGCCGGCAAGGAAGGGAATGACCACGGAATCATCGCCGCCGAGCAGGATCGGCACGGCCGGCAATGCCAGGATATCGCGCGTGTTCGCCTCGATCCGGGCCCGGTTGCCGGCATTGTCATGCATGGTGGTCGCGATGTCGCCGGCGTCGACGCAACAGACCGGCTGGCCCTCGAACAGCGGGCCGCCGAGATCGAAATCCCAGTGCTCGACGAGCGCGGCATCGTCCTGGCTCGCAGCGCGGATGGCGTCGGCGGCCAAGGCATGGCCGCTGCTGTCCTTGCCGGGATAGGTGCTACCATGACCGGCTCCAAAGATCACCGCACGGGGCGTGCGACCATCGGCGAGGCGATCGGGGAAGCCGAGAAAGGGAGGCGAGGCGGTCATTTCTGGATGGCCTTGATGATGGTTCAGCTGAAATTTCGGTGTTGAGGGCGCAGGATAGGGTCGTTTGCGGGAGAGGGCTTATCTGATGTTGCAACCAAGTTCTTATCTTGGAGCGAGGCCATCGAGCAGGAAGTCGAGACCTTTCCGGAAAGCGCCGTCCCAATCGTCATCCAACAGCAGGCGGGAGCGTTCGATCGTCGGGTAGCGTTCGCTGGTAAGGCGCTGCTGCGCGGCGGCCCTGTCGTCGTCCGAGAGGTCGAAGCTCCCCCGAGTGATGGTGGCGCCCATCACATAGTTCCAGAGCGACCATATCGCGACGTTCAGATCTGCGTCCGCTACACCGGCTGTCGACAAGGTCTTGCTCAGCAATTCCAGGCGACCGAGGATGTTCGGGCCGAGGGCCCGGCGCGGCAACAGCGATGCCGACCAAGGGTGGCGCAGCATGCTGGTGCGCCAGTCTTCGAGCATATGAACGACATCTGCGCGCCAGTCTTGAGACTCAACCATTTGCGGTGGTCCGCGATATTCGAGCACCGAGTCGAGCGCCAGATCAAAGACCTCCTCCTTGTTGTCGACGTGCCAATACAGGCTCATCGCGCCCGAGCCGAGGCGATCGGCCAGCCGGCGCATCGTCAATCCGTCGAGGCCTTCGGCGTCCAGAAGTTCCAGCGCGGTCGCTACGATACGGTCCCGGGAGAGAGGCGATTCAGCAGGCACCTCCTGCGCGGGTTGGGGCGCCGCCCTTGGCCGCTTGCTCCCGGCGTCGCTGCGTTTGGCTGCCATCATTTTCCTCTCTCGCCGAACTTCGATTTTGGCAGTCACCGTCAGGAATGTCGATGCTGAGCACTTGACTAGTACGTTGTACCATACGATGACTCGTACATCGTATGAGTCACCCTATGGCTGATATGGTTAAAGTGCAATCATTCCGGTCGCGAGGGTCGCTCGCAGCCCGGAGGCCAAGAGAAAATCATGTCACGCAAGCATCTGCTTATCGGAGGGCTAATCATCATGAACATATCAATCCCCACAGCAGCGACGGCGACTGAGAACAAGCTGACCATCGTCAATCCGAAGACCCTCTACGACCCATCGCCGAATGGCTACAGCACGGCGGTGATTACGCCGCCCGGCGCCAGGGTGGCCTACATTTCCGGGCAGGGCGGCCAGGACGCCACGGGAGGCCTGTCGCCCGACTTCGCTGTCCAGGTGAAACAGGCCTATGCGAACCTGAGCGCCGCGCTCGAGGGTATCGGCGCGAAACCCAATCAGGTCGCCAAGCTCACGGTCTTCGTTGTCGATCACGACATGTCCAAGCTTGAGGTGCTGACCAAGAGCGTCAAGGAAATGTTCGGTGAGGCGCTGCCGGCGCAGACTCTGGTTCCCGTTCCCAAGCTTGCAATCGACCCGATGCTGTTCGAGGTGGAAGCCGTGGTCGTGCTCGACTGACGGTGCGAGCTTCTCGATCTGATCGCGCACTGGCTGCTCTACGAGCGCACTAGGCTGAATCGACATTCACCGCATCCATAGCATTGCGCAAGCGAGTTGGACGAAACTGAGGAAGCATAGGGCACGCCGGTCGTATCGAGTGGCTATGCGTCTGAAGTGCTTGAGCTTGTTGAAGCAGCGTTCGATCAGGTTGCGCG
>NZ_JBWLUZ010000021.1:0-93061 GCF_057784325.1 Mesorhizobium sp. CNPSo 4689 | reverse complement strand
CACCTTGTAGGGTGCCCAGCCGCGCTCGAGCAGGATCTGTGTGCCTTCCTCGATCTCTTCCTTCAACCCGTCATAAAGGTCGTCGTGCATCTGCTGCACCAACTCGTCGTCGGAAAGCTCGGAAAGGATGATCTCGTCGTCGGCCATTTTGATCCAGCTCCTCACGGCATCGCGACTGCGTCGCAAGGCACAACATATTTGCGTCCATACCTAACCCGCTAGGGGCGGGTATCCATAGCTGATTTGCGACTTCCCGCAAAAGGAAAGCGACCGCAAATCTATTGGAATTCTTGTCGATTTTGCGACAGGCGTTGGCGCTGGCTGGCCGTTTCGAATAGGGTGCATGGCTACGATCCGGGCAGGAGCGGCAAGATGCGGCCGCAGCGGATTTCAGACAAGAACAGATTCAGGGAAGAACCACCATGAGCGAACACGCGGCAGTCGACCAGGAAGCGTCAAACGCGCGGCGCGGGCGTGGCGCCAGCGGCGGAGCGGCTGCCCGGCGGGCGGCGCGCTCGGGCGGCGGCCCGGGCACCCAGCTCACCTACATCAAGCGCAAGATCAACGTCTATGAGGTGCTGGACGAAGAAGGCCTGGCGCTGATCGAGAAGAACACCGACACGGTGCTGGAAGAGATCGGCATCATTTTTCGCGATGACGCCGAAGCGCTGCAGCTCTGGAAGGAGGCCGGCGCCGACGTCAAGGGCGAGCGCGTGCATTTCCCCAAGGGGCTCTGCCGCTCGCTGCTCAAGACCGCGCCGTCGATCTACACCCAGCATGCCCGCAACCCCGAGCGCTCGGTGCAGATCGGCGGCAACGCCACCGTCTTCGCACCGGTCTACGGGCCGCCCTTCGTGCGCGACCTCGACGGCAACCGCCGCTACGCGACGATCGAGGATTTCCAGAATTTCGTGAAGCTCGCCTATATGGCGCCCTCGATCCACCATTCGGGCGGCACGGTGTGCGAGCCGGTCGACGTGCCGGTCAACAAGCGCCATCTCGACATGGTCTACAGCCATATCCGCTACTCGGACAAACCGTTCATGGGCTCGGTGACGGCGCCGGAGCGGGCCGAAGATACGGTCGCCATGGCCAAGATCGTGTTCGGCGACGATTTCGTCGAGAACAACACGGTGCTGACCAGCCTGATCAACGCCAATTCGCCGATGGTGTTCGACGAGACGATGCTCGGTGCGCTGAAAGTCTATTCGCGCCACAACCAGGCCTGCATCGTCACGCCCTTCATCCTGGCCGGCGCGATGAGCCCGGTTACGGTCGCCGGCACGCTGACGCAGGTGCTGGCCGAGGTGCTGGCCGGCGCCTCGTTCACGCAGTTGATCCGTCCCGGCGCGCCGGTGCTGTTCGGCACCTTCGCCTCGTCGATCTCGATGCAGTCGGGCGCGCCGACCTTCGGCACGCCGGAACCGTCGCTGGTGTCCTATGGCGCCGCACAGTTGGCGCGCCGGCTCGGCCTGCCGTTCCGCACCGGTGGCTCGCTCTGCGCCTCGAAAATCCCGGATGCGCAGGCCGCCTATGAAAGCGCCAACACGCTGAATTCGACCATCCTTGCCGGCACCAATTTCGTGCTGCATTCGGCCGGCTGGCTCGAAGGCGGGCTCGCCTCCTGCTACGAAAAGTTCATGATGGATATCGACCAGCTCGGCATGACGCAGAAGTTTTCCGAGGGCGTCGACCTGTCCGAGAACGGCCAGGCGATGGACGCCATCCGCCAGGTCGGTCCGGGCAGCCACTATCTCGGCTGCGACCATACGCAGGCCAATTTCCAGACCGCTTTCTACCGCTCCAGCATTGCCGACAACAATTCCTACGAGCAGTGGCTGGCCGAGGGCCAGAAGACGGCGCCGCAGCGCGCCAACGAACTCGCCCGGCGCTGGCTGGAGACCTATGAGGCGCCGCATCTCGATCAGGGCATCGACGATGGCCTGAAAGACTTCATTGCCAGGAAGAAGGGGTCGATGCCCGACGCCTTCACCTGAAAGGAGCCCGAGTCAGGCGGGGCTAAAGTCGCCAACATCATCCACAAGGAAGTATGGCGGAGCGCCTTCTCCGATCCGGACAAGAAGGGATGATGTTTGCGGGACGCCATCGAAAGCATCGTATCGTCGCTGGCGCATAACGGCCTGACCTTGCGCGGCGGCTTCATTTTCGCCGATGACGAGGAGGCCCCTTCCGGTCCGACGGGCCTGTCGGCCAAATCTGCCCTCCTGGTGGGGCAGGCGGGTGCTGCGCCGTGGCCGCATTTCCTGCGCTGGCGCGAGAGGCAACCGCAGACCATGACCAACCCGCTCGACACCTGGTCGCGCGAGGTGATTGGCGCGGTCGCGAAAGATTTTGGCGCGCGTGCCGTCTCGCCTTCCGACCGGCCCTATCTGCCGTTCCAGCAATGGGCGATGCGGGCGGAGAAGCTAAAGCCGTCGCCGCTCGGCATCCTCATGCATCCGCAGTACGGGCTATGGCATGCCTATCGCGGCGCGTTGTTGTTCGAGGATGAGATCGCGCTTCCGGAAGGTCGCGAAGCGGTTCACCTTTGCGATGCATGTGTCGAAAAGCCTTGCCTGAAATCCTGTCCGGTCGACGCCTATTCCCTGGATGGCTTTGCCTATCACGCTTGTCTCGAACATGTGCGGGGAGCGAATGGCGCGCCGTGTCGTACGGGTGGTTGCCTCGACCGCAATGCCTGTCCCTACGGCATGGCCTATCGTTACCCTCCGGAGGTTCAGGCCTTTCACATGGCAAGTTTCGCTGGCCTCTAGTTCAGTTCCCCAATGCTGCACGAAATCTTGAATGGCACGGCCAGCTTATGACTTGCCGTGCAAGCCTGCGCGGATATCTATCGCGCAACAAAGGCAACGGAGCGCGTGATGGCGAAGCAGGATATTGAGATCAAGACGCAGGACGGCACGGCCAGAGCGGGGCTGTTTCGTCCGGCGGCTCCAGCCAAGGCCGGCGTCATCCTCTACATGGATATTTTCGGCCCGCGTCCGGCGCTCGACCAGATGGCCGAGCGCCTCGCCGGGAATGGCTATGCCGTGCTGGTGCCCGATCTCTTCTATCGCAACGTGCCCTATGGCCCGTTCGATCCCAAGACGGCTTTTGCCGAGGAAAAGAGTAAGGCTGCGCTGTCGGCCTTGAGCGGCGGCACGACGCAGGACATGACCATTCGCGACGGCAGGGCATTCCTCGATGCGCTGGTTGCGGAAGGTGTCACCGGGCCGGTTGGTGTCGTCGGCTATTGCATGGGCGGCGCGCGGGCGCTGAATGCTGCGGCGACCTATCCCGATCGCATCGTTGCCGCGGCCAGTTTCCATGGTGGCAATCTGGCCAGCGACGCTCCCGATAGCCCGCATCGCAAGGCGGCGTCGATCAAGGCGCGTGTCTATGTCGGCACATCGGGTATCGACCGCAGCTTCCCGCCGGAACAGTCGGCGCGACTGGCCCAGGCATTGCGGGTGGCGGAAGTCGACCATGTCATCGAGAACTATGTCGGCATGGCGCATGGCTGGTGCGTGCCGGACCACAGCGTCCATGACGCTGTTGGCGCCGAGCGCCATTGGAAGCGGTTGATCACGCTGTTTGCAGAAACGTTGGGATAGGCGCGCTATCGCCACGTTGCCCGTTTCACCGAGCTCGCACCGACGTGTTCAAGGCCACGGCGGCGCGGATGAGCGCCTTCAGGGCCTCCTCGTTGATCGTCTCGCCCTCGTGGAAGTCGATGGCGCGCCTGGTGTTGCCTTCGAGGCTGGAGTTGAAGAGGCCTGAGGGGTCCTCCAACGAGGCGCCCTTGGCGAAGGTCATCTTGACGACAGCCTTGTAGGTCTCGCCGGTGCAGATCATTCCGGCGTGCTCCCACACCGGAACGCCGCGCCACTTCCATTCCTCCACCACTTCGGGGTCGGCTTCCTTGATCAAGGCACGGAGCCTGCTGAGCGTCTCGCCGCGCCAGTCGCCCAGCTCGCTGATTCTCGCATCGATGAGCTGGGAGGGAGATTTCCCTCCGGTTCCTTCCGTCGAGCCGCTCTTCTTCATGGTGTTGTCGTTTCCTCCTTTGTTGTCGCGCCGCTCACATTCGTTCGCCGGGCAATTGGCTGGCTTGCTTCACCCAGGCGGCGAACTGGGCTTCGTCGAGCTCGTCATCCTCGTGGATGTCGAGGTAGCGCGTGTCCTTGGTCTTGGAGGCGCCGGGAGGGACGGGATGCAACAACGCGCCACGGAAGAAAGCCACTTTGACGTATTTCGTGAAGCAATGGAGACTGAGGAACCAGCCCTGGCCCTCTATCCCGTAGAACGGCGAGTTCCATTTGACCGCCTTGTGCACGCCAGGGACGGTGCGCTCGATGAGCGCATTGAGACGGCGCCCGAGGTCGCTTTTCCAGCCCGGCATGGCCGCGATGTAGGCCTGCACGGGGGCGTCGCCACGTTGCTCGTCACGCGACCTGGCGACATATGGCAACACGAACATGTACAGGCCGGAAAACAGCAGCAGGAAGAGCGGCAGGAGCGGCGAGTAGACCACCCAAGCGGGAGGCTCCCCCAATCCCATGGCGACGAAGTTGGCTATGACGGTCAGCGTAAAGATGATCGACAGCCAGCGGTGAATCTGGCGAATCCACTTGCTAAAGTTCAATGCGACCTCCTCTAAAAACGAACGTCGGGCCGCCCTACCAGCGCGCCAGCTGAGTGATCTGGACGAGGTTGCCGCAGGTGTCGTTCAACTGGGCGATGGTCGAGCCGGTCACTTCGGTAGGCGGCATGGCGAAACCGGCGCCGCGCCCCTTGATGCGCTCGTAGTCGCCCTTGACGTCGTCGGTGAAGAACATCACCGCGGGCTGGCCCTGCTTGAATATGGCCTGCTGGTAGGCCTTGGCCGCCGGATTGTCGTTGAGCGCCAGCTGCAGCTCGGTTCCTTCAGGCTCGTCAGGTGAAGCCACGGTCAGCCAGCGATACGGCCCGTTGCTGAAATCGGCCTTCTTGATGAATCCCAGCACGTCGGTGTAGAAGCCCAGAGCTTTTTCCTGGTCGTCCACGTAGACGCTGGCCAGCTTGATCTTCATCGTCTCTCCTCCATTGATCACATTTCCTCCATTGGTCTCAGGCGCGCGGTGTACCGCTCCGTGCAAACGGGCGTGGCCATGAATTGTGCCGGCAGACTTCAGTCTATCCGCACCAGGACCTGCTCCAGGGCCGCAAAAAACCTCTGCCACCCGACCGTGGCGCCCCGGTAGTATGGCTGCTGATCCGGCCGGAAGCCGGTCTGCTCCATGCGCAAATGGGTCCCCGTACTCGTCGGCGTGAGCGTCCAGGTGACCACGCTCTCGAGATCCTTGGTGTCCCACGTGTAGGACAGCGTCTTGTTGGGCTCGACTGTCTGGACCTGGCAATCGACGGCGCCCCAGTCCGCGCTGAGACTGAAACGATGGTCCACGACCGGCTTGAAGCTGTTCTTCATGAGCCACTCCTCGATCAGGTGCGGTTGGGTGAGCGCGCGCCAGATTTTTTCCGGCGGAAAAGGGATTTCACGTTCGACAATGACGGCGAGGGTTTCGTTCGCAGTATTGGTCATTGGTCCATTCTTTTAAGCAGGTCTTCGAGGTCGTCGAACCGGGTTTCCCAGAACCCGGCCATCTGGCTTGTCCAGTCGATCAGCGGCGAAAGCGCGCCGAGCTGGGCGCTATAATGGGTCTGTCGTCCTTCATGGCGGTCGCGCACCAGCCCGGCCTGCCTCAGAAGGCCGAGATGCTTTGAGACGGCTGGTTGCGAGACTCCGGATTGAGACGTCAGTGCGCCGACCGTCTGCTCTCCTTCCCGGCACAGGCGCTCGAAGATAGCGCGCCGGGTCGGATCGGCCAGGGTTCTGAAGAGGACATCATGAGCGTTCGGCATTTGTGATCGATAACCTGCTGGCTATTGATTGACGTATAACCGTCGGGATATGGATGAGTCAAGCGGGAACGGGTTCTGGGCTGGTCTTGGACACGACCCGACCGTTTCCGAAAAAAAATCTTTCCATCACCCCAAGGAATCGCCATTAGCCTGCGTCCAACAGGCAAATGATGGCGATGATGCTCGACGAAAGCGAAGCCTCCGACGCCGAATTGATCGGGCGGGCGAAGGGCGGAGACAGGGGTGCTTTCGGCAAATTGCTCGAAAGGCACTATGGCTTCGTCTATCGCGCCGCCTATCGCTGGTGCGGCAGGAAGGCCGACGCCGAGGATATCGCCCAGGAAGTCTGTGTCAGGCTCGGCCGCGCGATCCGCGACTATCATGGCCGCGGCGCCTTCACGACATGGCTCTACACCATGACGCTGAACGCGGCGCGTGACATGATGCGCAAGACCGCCCGCGACACCGCAAAGACTGAAGCCTATGGCGTGCACGCGCTGATCTCGGGCGAGGCCGAAGACGATCCGGAGGATCCGGCCGAGGCGCTGTGGGTAGCGGTGCGCAAGCTGCCGGACAAGCAGCGCGACGCGGTGCTTCTGGTCTATGGCGAAGGCTTGAGCCACGCGGCCGCCGCCGAGGCGATGGCGATCTCGGAGACGACGGTTTCCTGGCACATCCATGAAGCGAAGAAACGGCTGAAGATCTTGATGCGTTCAGCCGGGGAAGTGTGACCATGGTCGACGACAACGAACTCGAGAGGCTGGGCGACATCGCAGCACCGGCACCCGGTGAGGACGCCAAGGCGCGTGCCTTCGCGGCCGCCATGCGCGCCTATGACCTGGAAGAAAAAACTTTTGCCGCCGCCCAAGGATCGGTTGGCGGGCTTCGTCTCACAGAGCGAGCACAAAAGCTCTGGAGAGAGATCATGCAAAAGAAACTCATCGCCACGCCGGCCATTGCCGGGCTCGTCGCCCTGCCGATCGCCGGATACGCCACCTTCCACATGCTGAGGGAACAGCCGTCGACATTCGCCGGCGACGAGAAGATCACGGAGACGCTGGCCGACAAGCCGGCGACCAACGGGCCGGCGTCGGTGAAGCCGGTGCCTGCCGAGGCCGACAAGCTGAAGAAAGACACCGACAGCGAAAGCCGCGATGCTGCGGAAGCGCTGGTCGCGCCGGCCTCGCCGCCGAAATCCGAAGCGAACGAGGTCGGCGGCCTGACGCGGCAGCATTCGCTTCAGCGCACCGAGCCGGCGCCTGCACCGACGGCCAACGGCGTGGTTGCCCTCGATGGTGGCGCTGCAGCCCCCGCGGATTCCGCGCGGGGCCGCATGCCTGGCACGGCGGCCGAGTCCAAGTTGATGGTGCAGCCGTCGACCGCGCCCGTAGATCAGTTGCTGCCGCAACAGGAAAACAACGATCGTGTCGAGGACTTTAAGACCAATCCGGTGCATGCCGCACTCGAGGATCCGGTTTCGACCTTCTCGATCGACGTCGACACCGCCTCCTATTCTTTCGTGCGGCGCTCGCTGAAGGAAGGTTACCTGCCGCAAGCCGATACGGTCCGGGTCGAGGAGATGGTCAACTACTTCCCCTATGACTGGAAGGGGCCGGACTCCGCGTCGACGCCGTTCAACTCGACCGTCAGCGTCATGCCGACGCCTTGGAACGAGCACACCAAGCTGATGCACGTCGCCATCAAGGGCTTTGACGTCAAGTCGCTCGAGCAGCCCAAGGCCAATCTGGTGTTCCTGATCGACGTGTCGGGCTCGATGAACGAACAGGACAAGCTGCCACTCTTGCAGTCGGCCTTCCGCCTGCTGGTCAGCAAGTTGAAGCCCGACGACACGGTCTCGATCGTCACCTATGCAGGCGACGCCGGCACCGTCCTGGAGCCGACCAAGGTTACCGAGAAGGACAAGATCCTCCATGCCATCGACACCTTGACGCCTGGCGGCAGCACAGCGGGCGAGGCGGGTATCAAGGAAGCCTACAGGCTGGCGCAGAAATCCTTCGTCAAGGACGGCGTCAACCGTGTGATGCTCGCCACAGACGGCGACTTCAATGTCGGGCAGACAGATGACGACGACCTGAAGCGGTTGATCGAGCAGGAGCGCAAGACCGGCGTCTTCCTGTCGGTGTTCGGCTTCGGGCGCGGCAATTTGAACGACCAGATGATGCAGACCATCGCCCAGAACGGTAACGGCACCGCCGCCTATATCGACACGCTCGCCGAGGCCGAGAAGGTCCTGGTCGAGGATGCGTCCTCGACGCTGTTCACCATCGCCAAGGATGTGAAGATCCAGGTCGAGTTCAATCCGAACAGGGTCTCGGAATATCGACTGATCGGCTATGAAACCCGCGCGCTCAATCGCGAGGACTTCAACAACGATCGCGTCGATGCGGGCGACATCGGTTCCGGCCATTCGGTGACGGCGATCTATGAGATCATACCGAAGGGCAGCGGCGGTGAGCAGATCGACCCGCTGCGCTATGGCGAGGCAACGGTGAACAATGGCGGCGTCGCCAATGCGGACGAATATGCCTTCGTCAAGATCCGCTACAAGCTGCCCAATGAGGACGTTTCGAAGCTGATCACGACGCCGGTCACCTCGGCCAATGAGGTCGCGTCCTTCGACCAGGCCGGCACCGACCAGCGCTTCTCCGTCGCTGTCGCAGCCTTCGGCCAGAAGCTGCGCGACGAGGATGCGACCGCGAAGTTCGGTTACGACAAGATCATGGAGATTGCCACCGCCGCCCGAGGAGCCGACCCGTTTGGGTACAGGTCGGAATTCCTGTCGCTTGTGCGCCTTGCCTCGGCGCTGGGCGGTAACCGGTAGTGGCAATGAGGGCCGGTTCCATTCAGACGAGATCGTTCTGTTAGGGGAGCCGGCCTACGGGCGGGTGAGGCAGGCCGGCGAGGGGTCTTCCCTTGCCGGCCTTTTTTTCGACTGGCGCTGCCGGCAATCGTTAAATTGCGCGGCATTTCCGGAACAGGATCGCAATTCCCTCTTGTTATGCAGGGCTAATGTACGGGCTTGTGGGGGCCGAATTGCTGATCCGAGATATTGCGACTTCAATGCCGGCTGCACGGGACGTTCAGTCGACCGCTTCGCAGGCGCCTTCGCCGGAAGTCAGACGCATCAGCGATGACGTCGCCGCCGCCAGGAACACCGCGATGTCGGCACTGAACAATGACCGCTTCCGGGTCATGCTGGAGCAGATCAGCGACCCGCAGTCGTCGGGAGCCCTGATGACGATGCGCAGCGATGCGGCCGGTACGGATTTCAAGTCGGCTCAGTCGAGCTACGCCGAAAACAGCGAATAGCCGAAACAGCGAACAGTCAGGCCGATCGGATCAGGCCCGGCCGCGACGCCGTTCGCGGCGGGCTTCGCTGGTCTCGGCGGTGTTTGCCGTCGCCACCTTGTTGCGCATCGGGCCAATGCGCTCGACGATCGTTTCGACGGTCGGCCGGCCTGCTTTGGTGTGTGCGTCGAGCGCCTTGCGCATGGCGGCAAGATGCTGGAACGAGGTGCCGCAGCAGCCGCCGACGATCCTTGCGCCGGCATCGACGGCGAGCCGGACATAGTCGGCCATCAGCTCCGGCGTGCCGGAATAGTGGATCTCGGTGCCGCGGAATTCCGGAATGCCGCAATTGCCCTTGACGATCACCGTCGCTTCCGGCTTCGCCTCGGTCATGTCGAGCAGCGAAGCGAGGATGTCGGACGCGCCGACACCGCAATTGGCGCCGACGCCGAGCGGCGCTTCGGACAAGCCGTCGACGACGCCGTGGATGTCTTTCGGCAGCAGGCCCATCATGGTGCGGCCGGCGGTGTCGAAGGAGCCGGTATAGGTGTAGGGCAGGCCGACGCGGATCGCCGCCTCGGCGGCGGCGCGGATCTCGTCCGGCGCCGACATGGTCTCGATCCAGGCGACTTCGGCGCCACCCTCCTTGAGGCCTTCGATCTGTTCGGCAAAGGCGTCGACCGCCTCGTCATAGGTCATGGCGCCGAGCGGCACCAGCAATTCGCCAGTCGGGCCGACCGAGCCGGCGACGATCACCTTGCGGCCAGCCTTGTCGGCAACATTGCGGGCGATCTCGGCGGCGCGCTTGTTCAGCGCATGCACGCGGTCCTGCGCTTGATGCAGCTTCAGCCGGTGGCGGGTGCCGCCGAAGGAATTGGTCAGGATGATGTCAGCGCCGGCATCGACGAAGTTCTGGTGCAGGCTGGTGATGGTGGCCGGCGCGGTTTCGTTCAGCAGTTCCGGTGCCTCGCCGGCCTCGAGCCCCATGGCGAACAAATTGGTGCCGGTGGCGCCATCGGCGAGCAGAACGCCTTTTTCGGCAAGCAGCGCTTCGATCGGATTGGTCATGATGGCATACGCCTTCCAGGATATCTATGAGATAACGATATAAAGAACTCTTTATATGTCGTCAATCTCGAAGCGGGCCGCTTGATATCAAAATCGCATGTCGGCCAGCCTTTGCGCGAAGGCAGCCGATTCATGGGCATTGATGTCGGCGGCGCGGATCAGATTGTCGAAATGGCTGGTCAAGGTACGGATCGGCTGCGTCGCGTTCAGCACCAGATACATGTCGCCGACATAGATGGCGGCGCGATAGGGTCCAAAAATGGTGTAGGGGATCGAATAGCGCATGCGCCCGTCATAGAGGAACAGGCGGAATGTCGGGTAGAGGTCGTCGAGCAGCGTCGCCATGTGCAGGAGCTGCTGGCGGCGGTCGGTCTCGGGGAAACGATCCCACACACCAAGGCCGCGCGCAAAGATCTCCAGCGTGTGGCGAGGCATGCAGACTTCCATGTCGGTCTCCGGCCGCCGGTTGTAGTCGATGCGGTACTGCGTCTCGCCGGCCTGCGCCTCGCGGCTCTTGTTGGTGATGCCGGCCTCGTAGTCGACCAGCGCTTCGGTGCGCAGCAGGTCGGGAATGCCGGCCGGCACGTAGCGTATCTTGGTGCCCGCGGCCTCGGCATGCCATTTGGCGAGCAGCGTGCGGTCGAAGCCATCGGGGGCTTCCTCGATCTCCAGGCTCTCGCGGATTTCGCCGGTGACGCCCTCGTCCTGGCTGAGCCCGAGCAGCCAGTCCAGCGACACTTTGAACTCGGCGGCGATGTTGAGCAGCGTTTCGGCACGGGGCAAGCGGGTCGAGGCGCCCGACAGCAGCTGCGACAGCGCCGAACGGTCGATGCCCACCGCGGTCGCGAAGGCCGACTGGTTCAGATCCGACCGTGTCAAGAGCATTTTCAGGCGCTCGCGGAAGATCGTCGACAGGTCACGTTTGTCCATAGTTTCGCTCCAGTACGAGGGAGGAAAAATTTGCTCTGAGGCCGCCAGGATCGCGGCTCAGGCGTAAATGAATCCTTGTCGCTGTTTACAATGTATAACATGTGCGGCTGAAAATGCGCAGTCGCAACAGTTTGTGCGCATTGTCTCGTTGCTGCAACCCAACACTCCTGACACAATGCTGTCAGGAATCAGAGGGGGTTCCGGCGACTGAAAGGCAGTGGTCGATAGCATGACGAGCATAGGCAAGAGACGCAGCAGTACACCGGCCATCGAATGGCCGACCGTGTTTCTCACCTTCTTCTGTTACAGTGTCTGGCTCGTCGCCGGCTTCCTTGTCTGGCCCTCCTATCCGATCCTGGCCCTCGCCATCCTGGCTTTCACCGCCGCGCTGCAATCATCGATCATGCACGAAGTGTTGCACGGTCATCCGACCCGCAACGCACGCGTCAACGAGGCCTTCGTCTTCCTGCCGATCGGCCTTGTCTGGCCATTTCGTCGGTTCAAGACCATTCATCTGCGGCATCACGCGGACGAGCGGCTGACCGATCCGCTCGACGATCCCGAAAGCTATTATAAGGCGCTCTGGCACCACGACGATTTGCCGCCGGCGATGAAATTCCTGCTGAAGATCAACAACACCATGGTTGGCCGCTTCTTCCTCGGTCCCTGGCTGTCCTGCGTCGGCTTCTTCATCGACGACGCCAAGCAGATGCTGGCCGGCGACAAGACGATCCGCAAAGCCTGGCTGCTGCATGCCATCGGCCTTGCCGTCGTGTCGCCGGTCGTCCAGTTCGGCTTCGGCATTCCGCTGTGGCTCTACATTCTGGTGCCGGTGTGGCTCGGCCAGTCGCTGATCTCGATCCGCACATATGCCGAACACCAGTGGTCGGAACATCCCGAGGGACGCACGGTGATCGTCGAGCGCTCGCCGCTGTCCTTCCTGTTCCTCAACAACAATCTGCATTTCGTTCACCACAAGAGCCCGACGGTGGCCTGGTACCGGCTGCCAAAACTGTTCCGCGACCGTCGCGACGAGTGGCTACGGATGAACAATGGTTACGCCTACCCGAACTATTTCGCGCTGCTCAAGGCCTACGCTTTCAAGGCCAAGGAGCCGATCGTCCACCCGGTGCTGCGGCGCGCGCCGGAGCCGGGCCGGGCGTTCAAGCCGCGCGTCAGGGCGCGCAGCGTCTCTGGGCTTGGCAGCGCGCCAGTGCCCGCCGAGCCGCCGAAGGAATGATTTCTGCGGTATTGCCGGTGGCGATGCCAGGCGGCTCGCATCATGATCTTGTCAGTTTCCAACATAGCGGTCCAATCCCGGCATGAGCGAATTCGTTGCGGCCTTGCCGATGTATGCTGGGACGTTAAGCCCGGAATTCTGCGATTCCTGCGGGCTAGTTGTACTTTTGTCGTACCGGCCACACACAGAAAGCCCGCCGAAGCGGGTCGCCGCCATACCTTCGTATAAACCAGCGAGTCCCGTGTGCAATTGTGGAATGGCGTTGCTGTGGTAGTTTTTAGCCCGTCTTATTCATGACGCATCTGGGTTTGTTTGCCGCTGAGCGGCCGTTGATACCGACGTTGGTCGAGAAGCCTCCTGAGGGCGATGGATGGATTACGAAGTCAAATTCGACGGCTACCGCACCCAGATCATCATCGATGACGCTGGCGTGCGGCTGTTCACGCGAAGGGGTCTCGACTGGGACGTCGAAATACCGCGATCTGGCCAACGCGCCGGCGAACTCGAGGCGGAAAGCGCCATCATCGACGGCGAAATCATCGTGCTCAACGCTGCCGGCCTGTCTGACTTCGGCGAGCTGCGCAAAGCCATCACCAGTCGGCAGCACGACCTCTATTTCGTCGCCTTCGATCTGCTGCACCTGAACGGCCACGATCTGCGCGACATGCCGCTGGAGGACCGCCGAGAGATCCTGCAGGCGATGATCCCGGCCGGCGGACGAATCCAGTTCAGTCAGGCGTTGCTAGCCAGCGTCCTGCTTCCTGCGTAGAACAAGAAGCCGTCGATGCCCTTTTGTGCGCTGGCATTCTCCCGGATTGGGAAGATTCATGGTCGAAAGAAAGATTCTTAACCGCCTAAGACTGCTTGTCAGAAGGATTCAGGCCAGACCTGTCGAGTTCGACAATGATGTTATAGTGCTTCATAAGCATAAGTGTATCTACGTTCCGATTCCAAAAGTTGCTTGTTCGAGTATCATGTCTGCATGCGCGGACATACTTGCGGTTAAGTTTCCTGAATCGGAGTGGAAGCCAGAGTTATTTCAAACTAACAAATGGGATCACCTATTTGATAGGCAATCTGTCATAATGCCAAAGAGTCGCGCTTCGGCCTATGCTGACTACTGGAAGTTCGCGTTTGTCAGAAATCCATGGGACCGTCTGTTGTCGTGCTATTCGGAGAAAATCAGAGAAGATGGGGATAAGGAGAATTTCACGGCCGGAGTAAGTAATATTCTTTTGCCGTTTGGAGTGTTCAGATCGACCATGTCGTTTGAAGAGTTTGCTAGAACCGCTGTGGCTATCGCGGACGATATAGCCGACCCTCATTGGCGATCTCAGAACACGTTCGCGTGCCAGGGGAGTAGGCTTTGGGTCGATTTTGTAGGTAGATTTGAATCAATCGAACGCGACTTCCAGCTCGTCTGCCAAAGGATCGGAACCGATTGCGTTCTCCCACATCTTCTCAGGAGCGATCATAAAATTTATAGGGAATGCTATAGCGACGCATTGTGCGATCTGGTAGCGCGACGATACCGCCGCGACATAGACATGTTCGGTTACCAGTTTTGATGGAACGCCGGGGCGGTCAGGTCGGAGTTCGATAGGGTTTCAGCCTCGGCATCAGCGGCCGCGAACCGCGCGTAGCTTTGACCGGCTAACCCGTCTTATGCACGACGATGGGCCTTTGAGGCTGGCGGATGTAGCTTAAGCGATTGATTTGGCGTAGGATTCGGTTGCTTAGGCCAACCCTTCCACCGCAGCTCGCGAGCCACACCCGCCATGATCGAGAATATGTTGCTGCCGCTGTCTTTTCCAGCCGTCGGACGCAAGAAGATGACAACTGCGCTTGACGGCGGACGCATTACCTCGGATGGCGGCATCATGCTTCTCGCGGCCGCCGAGCGGCGATTGCGACTGGCCGACCGGCTTGCGGCTGCGATCCACGATCAGCGTCAAAACCGTGCAATAGCTGGAATTTCGCTGACACAGACTGACATGCTAACGAGTTGATTTAGAAAGAAAATCCAATGGAATCAATTGCGGCGTTGCCGATGTATGACTGGCCCGAAATGCGCGGCGAGGTCGACGCGCAATGGGCTTTGCTGCGCGACGCCTTTCGTAAAAAGGGCATCGACGCGCCCGAAGCGCTTGCCCGCGTCAATGGCGACCTGCCGCCGGTGCCGGGTGGCATTCGCGATGGCGACGGCAAGGTCATCGCGCCCGATCCGGCGACGCTGCCGCCGGACGAACTGGACTTTCACAAGCTCTGGCTGCACCCGGCGCTGCTCTTCGGGCAGACCTGCTGGGGGCCGATGGATCTCGGCCTGTCAACGCATGTCCAGGTTGTCGCCCAGCCGAGCTACGATGCCTATGAAGGCGGGCAGGGCGAGCTCTATTCCAGCGCGCTGGTGATGCCGGCGGATGGCAGGCCATCGGCTGCGTCACCGGATGACGGCGCTCCGCTGATCCCGCTGGGTCTCTTGCGCGGCAAGCGCTTCACCTTCAATGACACCGGTTCGATGTCAGGCTTCCTTGGACTGAAGCGCGATCTGGAGGCGATGGGCGAGAGCCTCGACCTCTTCGCTTCGCGCAGCCCGAGCGGCGGCCATCGGTCCTCGATCGTCGCCATCGCCGAGGGCAAGGCGGATGTTGCGGCCATCGACTGTGAGAGCTGGGCGCTGGCGCAGCGCTTCGAGCCGGCGGCGCGGCAGGTGAAGGTCGTCGGCTGGACGGGCCGGCGCAAGGGCCTGCCGTTCATCACCGCCAGGACGACACCGGAGAAGACGGTGGCCGCCTTGCGGGAAGCTGTCGCGGGTCTCGGATAGTCTCAGCCCAGCAGCCGCTCGTCGAGCGGGTAGGTCGACAACTGCTCGTTGCCGGTCTCGGTGATCAGGATCTGCTCCTCGATCTTGACGCCCTCGTGCCCGCCCAGCCGGCCGATATAGCTTTCGACGCAGAGCACCATGCCGGGTTCGATCACGCCGTCCGGAGTGTCGTCGGTCCAGTCGCTCGCATGCGGAAGCGTCGGATATTCATCGGCCAGGCCTACGCCATGATAGAGCACCCCATAACGGGTTGGGAAGCAATCGCCCGGCGGCACCGCCGAGCGTTCGACGAGGTCGCGGAACGACGTGCCGGGCCGCATCAGCGCGGTGTTGTGAGCGATCTGGTCTGCGGCGATGCGGTAGAGATCACGCTGCTCGTTCGTCGGCCTCCCGTCGCCGCAGAGCCAGGTGCGCGACAGGTCGGCGCAGAAGCCGTAAGGGCCGATCAGGTCGGTGTCGAAGGCGACCAGGTCTCCCGCTTCGATGACACGCGACGAGCATTCCTGGAACCAGGGATTGGTGCGGGGGCCTGACGACAGCAGCCGGGTCTCGATCCATTCGCCGCCGCGCGCGATGTTGCCGCGGTGCAGTTCGGCCCACAGTTCGTTTTCGGAAATGCCCAGCTTCAGCGCCTGTTCCATCTCGCCCATCGCCGCTTCGCAAGCGACGATGGCGCGGCGCATGGCGAGGATCTCGTCGGACGACTTGATCAGCCGCGCATTCTCCATCACCGCTTCGCCATTGCCGATCGTCACTCCGAGGCGGGCGAGTTCCTCGACGCCTTCCGGATTGATGTGGTCGACGGCGATACGGCTGTTGCCGCCGCCATGCTCCCTGACCAGATCGGCGATGCCGGCGGCCCAGCGGCGCACTTTCAGTTCCGTCAGTTCACCGCTGTAGAGATACATCCACGACACGGCCGGCCGTACTTCGTCGACGACGCCGGAATGGTCGGACAGGTGCTCGCAGGAGAAATAGTCGAACAGCACCACCGGGCCTTCGGTGGCGACGAAGCAGTGCCGCGTCGGGTTGTGCGCGACCCAGAGCTGCATGTTGGTCGAGTCGGTGGCGTAGCGGATGTTGACGGGGTCATAGAGCAGGGCGCCGGCATAGCCGCGGCGCTTCAGTTCGGCGCGAATGCGCTCGAGCCGGTATTTGCGCATCGCCGGCAGATCGGGCGCGGCAATGCCTGACGCTGCCCACTCGCCTTCGGCAATCGCGCCGTAGCCAAGAACATGCTGGTTGAGCGAAGCCGCCTTCTGGCGAGAATCCTCGCGCAGCGCGTCGATCGAGCCGGGCTCGAACGGCATGATCTTGCGGTGCTGGCCGAAGCTTCCCTTTGGCGCCGCGCTGTCCATGGTCGAACCTCAGGTCCGCATCTTCTCGCCGCTCGGATCGAAAGGCGCTTCGACATTGATGCGGGCCGGGCGGCGATGGCCTAGGATCTCGATCTCGAACAGGCCGGCGCTTTCATCCTCGGAGAGCGCCGCCGGCACATAGCCTTGTGCCATCGACTTCTGGACATAGTGCGCATAGCCGCCCGACGTGACCCAGCCGACGACGCGCCAGTCGCCATCGACGATGCCGCGCACCGCGGAGGCGCCTTCAGCCGCCCTGGAGCCGCGCACTTCCTTGCCTGACGTGTCGAAACGCGGCGCGCCGTAGCCGTGCGGCTTTTCCACTGTGCCGTAGTCCTTGCTGACCTTGGCCCAGATCGGCTCGTCGCCCATCACATCGGCGTCGGCCGCGTCGACGATGAAGGAAACGCGGCGCAGTTTTGGTCCTTCGGCGTGCTCCTTCGCCGATGCCTCGCGGCCGATGAAGTCGTTCTTCTCC
The DNA here is from genome assembly GCF_057784325.1 of Mesorhizobium sp. CNPSo 4689. NCBI lineage: Bacteria > Pseudomonadati > Pseudomonadota > Alphaproteobacteria > Hyphomicrobiales > Phyllobacteriaceae > Mesorhizobium > Mesorhizobium sp. CNPSo 4689. Next base: position 75,953 of record NZ_JBWLUZ010000021.1, on the reverse strand, counting down.
AGCTTGATGAAGCGGTCCATCGAGCCCTCGAACGGGCCGTAGATCGGGCGCAACTCGCGGAACCAGGTCGGGAAGTTCTTCTCAAGGCGCATCGACAAAAGCGCGCGCATGCCGAAATCGACCAGGCCGAATTCCTCGCCGGCGTCCTTGATCGCCTTGTAGACCAGGCGCTGATAGGCCGGCGCCATCCAGATTTCGTAGCCGAGATCGCCGGTATAGGTGATGCGGTTCACCATGCACGGCGCGCCGCCAACCGCCATTTCGCGGAAATCCATGAAGCGGAAGGCTTTTGTCGAGATGTCGACATCGACCAGCTTCTGCAAAAGGTCGCGGGATTTCGGCCCGGCGATCGAAAGGCCGACCAGCGTCTGGTCGAAGCGGTGGATGCGCACCGTTCCATCCTTCGGCAGGTGCTTCTCGAACCAGCGCATGTGGTATTTCTGCGCAGCGGACGAGCCCCAGATCATGAAACGCTCTTCACCGGCCTTGGCGATGGTGAAGTCGCCGATCAGCTTGCCGAACTCGTTGACCATCGGCGTCAGCACGATGCGGCCGGTCTTCGGCATGCGGTTGGTCATCAGCCGATTGAGGAAATCCTCGGCCGCCGGTCCGGAGACTTCGTATTTGGCGAAGTTGGCGATCTCGGTGACGCCAACGCGCTCGCGGGTGGCGCGCACTTCGTCGCCGATCGGCCCGAAATCGTTCGAGCGGTGGAAGGAAACGATGTCCTTCGGCTCCTTGCCCTTCGGTGCGAACCAGAGCGGTGTCTCCAGGCCCCAGCTGTCGCCCATCACCGCGTTGTTGGCGAGCATGGTGTCGTAGAGCGGTGTCGTCTGGGCGGGCCGAGCGGCCGGCAGTTCCTCGTTGGGGAAGCGGATCGAGAAGCGGCGCGAATAGTTCTCGCGCACCTTGGCATTGGTGTAGCGCAGGCTCGCCCATTCGCCGAAGCGCGCGACATCCATGCCCCAGACGTCGAAGCCGGGATCGCCATGCACCATCCAGTTCGACAGCGCCAGACCGACGCCGCCGCCCTGGCTGAAGCCGGCCATGACGGCGCAGGCGCACCAGAAATTGGTCAGGCCCTGCACCGGGCCGACCAGCGGGTTGCCGTCGAGTGCGAAGGTGAAGGGGCCGTTGATGATCTGCTTGATGCCGGCCTTCTCGATGCCGGGGAAATGCTTGAAGCCGATCTCCAGCGACGGCGCGATACGGTCGATGTCGGGCTGCAGCAGCTCGTGGCCGAAATCCCAGGGCGTGTTGACCGGCGACCACGGCTTGCAGGCTTTTTCGTAGGTGCCGAGCAGGATGCCGTTGCGCTCCTGGCGGGTGTAGATCTCGCCCTTGAAGTCGAGCACGCCGATCATCTCGCGGCCGGTCGACTTGTTGAATTCCTCGACCTCCGGCATCGGTTCGGTGAGCAGATACATGTGCTCCATGGCCAGGACCGGCAGTTCGACGCCGACCATGCGGCCGATCTCGCGCGCCCACAGGCCGCCGCAATTGACGACATGCTCGGCCTTGACCGTGCCCTGCTCGGTAACGACGTTCCAGGTGCCGTCGACCTCCTGCGTCAGTTCGACAACGCGGTTGCGCAGCACGATCTCGGCGCCGAGCTTTTTCGCCGCCTTGGAGTAGGCGATGGTGGTGCCGGACGGGTCGAGATGGCCTTCGACCGGGTCCCACATGGCGCCGACGAAATTGCTCTCGTCCATCAGCGGGAACATCGCCTTGGCCTCGGACGGCGTGATCAGTTCGGTGTCCATGCCGAGATAGCGGCCCTTGGCGTGGGCCAGCCGCAGGAAGTCCATGCGCTCGGGCGTATCGGCCATCATCACGCCGCCGGTCAGGTGCAGCGAGCAGGACTGGCCGGAAATCTCCTCGATCTCCTTGTAGAGCTGCACCGTATAGGCCTGCAGCTTGGCGACGTTGGGATCGCCGTTCAGCGTATGGAAGCCGCCTGCCGCGTGCCAGGACGAGCCGGAGGTGAGCTCGGAGCGCTCGATCAGCATGATGTCGGTCCAGCCAGCCTTGGCCAGGTGGTAGAGCACCGAGCAGCCGACGACACCGCCACCGATGACAACCGCTTTAACGTGAGATTTCATGAAGATAGGTCCGTTTTTGAAGGGATTGAATCGAGTGAGCGCGGAGTGAAAACCAAGCGCAGGTCGGATACAGCGATGTTTTCGGCCAGCCCACCATCAAGCGCGGCAAGAATGGTTTCACAGACGGAAGTACGATGTTTCAGAACGTCATGGCTCCAAAGACGCAGGATCGAATAGCCTTGGGCGCGCATGAAATCGTCGCGGTGGTCATATGAACTATCGGCGTGTTGGTGTCCGTCGACTTCAACAACAAGCCATTTTTCGCGGCAGACGAAGTCTGCAAAAAAGGGGCCGATGGAGAACTGACGTGTAAAGCGATAACCGCCAAGCTTTCGCGCCTTTAGTTCAAGCCAAAGTGATGCTTCCGCCTGATTGCCTCCTTGCCGGAGACTACGCGCTCGCTGTGTTGTCCCTGCTTTGCGGCGACTGCGCGTTTCATGAGCGCCTTCCCCCACTCCGTCGCCGCTTCGCGGCGCCACCTCTCCCCCCTCCGGAGGGAGAGGAAAGGCGCCAGCTGGAATCGCTTCGCACCCTTCCTCTCCCCCGTCGATCGGGGGAGAGGTGTCGAGCGCAGCTCGACGGAGTGGGGGTCGACCGTTCATCAAATCCATACGAATGATCAGTTCATCAGCACCGGTAATCAGAAATCGGTCGGTGCGCCGCCTTCGGCGCGGCGCTTGTCGACGAAGTCGTTGAGTTCCTCGCGGATCGCCGGGTCGATGTAGGGTTCCTCATAGGAAGCCAGCCGCTCCTTCCAGACCTTGTTTGCCTTCTCGATCGCCGTCGGCGATCCGGCTTCCGCCCAGGTCTCGAAATTGCGCCAGTCGGAAAGGATCGGCGAATAGAACGCGGTCTTGTAGCGGTCCTGTGTGTGCTGGGTGCCGAAGAAATGGCCGCCCGGGCCGACCGACTGGATGGCGTCGAAGCCCAGCGCCTCCTCGGACAGGTCGAGCGGGGTCAGGAATTCGGCCACCATCTGCAGCAGGTCGATGTCGAGGATGGTCTTTTCGTAAGAACAGCGCAGGCCGCCTTCGAGCCAGCCGGCCGCATGCATCATCAGATTGCCGCCGCCCTGGATGGCGCCCCACAGCGAGAACACGCTCTCATAGGCGGCCTGCGCGTCGACCGTGTTGGCGGCGCAGGTGTTGGAGGTGCGGTAGGGGATGTTGTAGCGGCGGGCGAGCTGGCCGCCGACCAGCTGCGCCTTCATGTATTCGGGCGTGCCGAAGGCCGGCGCGCCGGACTTCATGTCGACATTGGAGGTGAAGCCGCCATAGCCGACAGGCGCGCCCTTCTTCACCATCTGCGCGAAGGCGATGCCCGACAGCGCCTCGGCGTTCTGCTGCACCAGCGCGCCGGCAATGGTGACCGGTGCCATGGCGCCGGAGAGCGTGAACGGGGTGACGATGACGACCTGACCCTTGCTCGACATCTGGATGATGCCTTCCATCATCGGCACGTCGAGCTTGAGCGGCGAATTGGTGTTGATGATGGTGAAGACCGACGGCTGTTCCAGCAACTGCTCGTGGCTGATGCCGCGCGCGATCCTGGCGATCTCGATGCCGTCGACATTGCGCTCCTTGCCGAGCGAATAGATGTGGAACACCTTGTCGGTGAGCAGGCTGAGGTCGCGAATGCATTCGAGGTGGCGGACCGACGGGTGGATGTCGATCGGCTCGACCGGATAGCCGCCGGTACAGTTCAGGATGTTGTGCATCTGCGTCAGCCGCAGAAAGTTGCGGTAGTCGTGCTGGTTGCCCGGCCGGCGGCCGCGATCGATGTCGGAGCAGTTAGGCGCCGACGCCATCATCGAGATGATCAGATTGTTGCCGCCGAAGCGCACATTATGCGCCGGATTGCGGGCATGGATGGTGAATTCCGGCGGGCAGTTCGAAGCCAGATCGAGGATCATGTCGCTGTCGAAGCGCACCCGCTCGCTGCCTTCGCGCACATCGGCGCCATGTGCCTTCATGATGCGCCGGGCTTCGTCGTGCAGCACGTCGACGCCGATTTCCCTGAGCACCCGCAAGGAGGCGAGGTGGATCGATTCCAGCTCGTCATCGGACACCAGCTTGGTCGGCGTCAGAGGGTTTCTGAGCTGACGAAAGGGCGGCTGCTCGAACGCGGCCGAGCCGCCGGCGCGCTTCCCCGCGCGGCCGCCGCGACGGGCGCGGTCGGTTGCCAATGCCGGTTCGGCGGGATGAAGGGCGGCGGTCATGACAGGCCTCATGGAATGCGAAAGTGGGCGGCATAATGGACCGGCGGCAATGCTGCCGGTACGGAGGCGGCGACCACTAGGGCGAGGGAAGCGACATGCCGGAAGGGCAGCAGGATTGCTGGTGCCTGCGTCGCCCAGGTGACTTGGCGCAGCGGATTTGCCGGGGCGGCCCTTCCTTTTCCCGGATCGAACCGCTAGCCGGATAGCTTGCCGGCCGCAGGTAGGCGTTTTCACAGGGATGGCAGCATGGTCGCGACCGATTCGCGCGATGGCGAGGCGGCAACGCAATGGGCAGCGCTTGCCGGCGTCACTGCGGCGCTCGCCATGTTCGGCGCCGCGCAAGGGCTGAGCTATCCGCTGTTCACGCTCTTGATGCAGCGGCAAGGCATGTCGCCAGCGCTGATCGGGCTTTCCGCGGCGATGATGCCGGTTGGCCTGATTCTCTCGGCGTCGTTCGTGCCGGCTGCCGTGCGGCGCTTCGGGGCGCGCAATCTCGCCGTCGGCTGTTCGCTGGCCGGCGCGGTGTGCTTCCTGGCCATCGGCTATCTGCAGGATTGGGTCGCGTGGTTCATCCTCCGCTTCCTCGTAGGCGTGGTCATCAACCCGCTCTATGTGCTCGGCGAGGTGTGGGCGCTGTCGCTGGCGCCGCCATCGCGCCGCGGCCGGGTGATGGGCGTGTTCAATGCGCTGATGGGCGCCGGCTACGCTGCTGGGCCATTGATACTGATCACCGTCGGCGCGTCGGGATGGCCTCCGTTCATCGCCGCGATTGCAGGCTTTGCGCTCTGCGCGCTGATCCTGCGCGCCGTGTCGTCGAGGCTGACCGGTTTCGAGGAGGACGGCCAGGCCTCCGGCGGCCTTGTCGGCTTCGCCAGGCTGGCGCCGGCGCTGCTGCTGGCGGTGCTGGTTTCGGCGGCGGTGCAGCAAAGCACTTATGCGCTGATTCCGGTCTTTGGCGCCGGCTATGAACTTCCAGAGGCGAAACTGGCGGCGCTGGTGACGGCGCTGTCCGCCGGCAACATCCTGCTGCAGATCCCGCTTGGGCTGATGGCCGAGCGCTTCAGTGGCCGGGCGATGATTGTCTTTTGCGCCCTGGCGACGGCGGCTTGCGCGCTCTCGCTGCCGGTGCTGATCACGACGCCGCTGGTCTGGCCGGTGCTGGTGGTGATGGGCGCGGTCGGCTACGGCGTCTACACGATGGCGCTGGTCGAGCTTGGCAGCCGCTTCAAGGGAACGGCACTTGTCGCCGGCAATGCCGCCTTCGCGCTGATGTGGGGCGCCGGCGGCATTGTCGGCCCGCCCGGCGCGGGCGCGCTGATGCAGGCGATCGGCCCGCTCGGCCTGCCGGCAGTGATCGCCGGGCTCGATGCGGTGTTGATTGCCTTCGCGCTCTACAGATCGGCCAGGCGCAGAAGCTCCTGACAGGCTTGGAGCAAGCGGTTTTCGCCGGCGGGGCTTACGGCCGTCGAGGCAACCCGCTAAGGCTTCCGCCATGGATATGGCGGAAGCAAGCCGAGACGAACCGATGCAATGGGCGGCGATCACGGGCGTGATCGCGACCGTTTCCGTCTTCGCCATCGCGCAAGGGCTTTCCTATCCGCTGCTGAGCTTCATCCTGCAGCGCCAGGGCATCTCGCCGGCCATGATCGGGCTTTCGGCGGCGATGACGCCGGTAGGCTTCATCCTGTCGTCGCCACTGATACCTGGCCTGGCACGGCGGTTCGGGGCAGGGCGCACGGCGCTGACCTGCGCAGCACTTTCCGCACTCGTGCTGGCGTTGATCGGCTGGACGCAGAACGTCTATCTGTGGTTTCCGCTGCGCTTCCTGATCGGCGTAGTCACCAACCCGCTCTATGTTCTTAGTGAGATCTGGGTGATCGCACTTGCCCCACCGTCGCGGCGCGGTCGCGTCATGGGCGTCTATTCGACGATCATTTCGGCCGGTTTCGCCGCCGGTCCGCTCTGCCTGCTTGCCGTCGGCACCGAAGGCTGGCCGCCGTTTCTGGTAGGGATTGCCGCCTTCGTTTTTTGCGGTGGCTGCCTGGCGCTGGTGCTGCCTCGGTTGCCTAAAGTCGACGAGGCCGGGCACGGGGTTTCGGTGATGGGGTTCATGCCGATGGCCTGGCTGCTGCTGTCGACGGTCGTCGTGGCCGCCGGCTTCGAGCAAGCGGTGCTGGCGCTGCTTCCGGTCTATGGCACCCATTACGGCATTGCCGAAGCCCGTATGTCGGCGCTGCTGTCCGTGATGATTGCCGGCAACATCGCCATGCAGGTGCCGCTCGGCCTGCTGGCGGAACGGCTGACGGCGCGGCTGGTGCGGTTCATCTGCGTGTCGCTGACCGTACTCGGCTGCGCGCTGTTGCCGCTGCTGATCGAGACGCCGTTGATCTGGCCGTGCGTGTTCGTCTGGGGCGCGGTTTCCTACGGCATCTACACGATGTCGATCATCGAACTCGGCGAGCGTTTTACAGGCTCGGCCCTGGTCGCCGGCAATGCTGCCTTTTCGCTGATGTGGGGCGTCGGCGGCATTCTCGTGCCGCCGCTCACCGGCGGCGTCATGGATGTGATCGGCGCGCCCGGCCTGCCGTTCACGCTCGGCGCTATCTGCCTGGCGCTGGCGGCGGCGACCGTCTTGCGTCGGCGGATGGTGTGAACGCAAGCCGCGTTCGGTCGCGATGACCTTACGCCACCATCTTGAATGTGGGCGCCTGCGACGCGATGTAGGCAGGGCTGCCTGATAACGCCTTGGAGACCGCGCGTGACCCAATCGACGACAAAACGCCTGAATGAATCCGCCGCCGAGGATCCGCATCTCTGGCTGGAAGACAGGACCGGCAAAGAGGCGCTCGACTGGGTGCATCGCCAGAATGAAGTGACGGTCGGCGAATTGCAGGGTGACCCGTCCTACCAGGCGGCGTTCGAAACCGCGCTCGACCTGATGACGGCCGAGGACAACATCGCCGTTGGCGCCGCGCTCAATGGCCATGTCTACAATTTCTGGCAGGACAAGAGCAATGTGCTGGGCCTCTGGCGCCGCACAACGGTCGCCTCCTACAAGACCAACAAGCCTGAATGGGAGACGATCATCGACTTCGACGTGCTCTCGGCCAAAGAGGGCGTCAAATGGGTGTTCAGCGGGGCGAGCCGCCTCTATCCCGACTTCACCCTCTGCCTGGTCTCGATGTCGCCGGATGGCGGCGATGCCAGCGAGATGCGCGAGTTCGACATCGCGGCGAAATCCTTCGTCGAGGACGGCTTTCGCGCGCCAGCCTCGAAGTCGGGTTTCTCCTGGTTGGACAGGGACACGGTGATTGTCTCGGCCGCCTTCGAGGAGGAGGACAAGACCCAGTCCGGCTATCCGCGCGTGGTCAAGCTCTGGCGGCGCGGCACGAAACTGGAGGACGCGACGCCGATCTTCGAGGCCGAAAAACAGGATCTCGCGGCCGGCGGCGGGGTCGAGATCGACGGCGACAGGCGGCATTTGTTCCTTGCCCGCACCATCGACTTCTTCTCCTCCCACAGCTTCCTGCGGTTGGCTTCCGGCGAGAACAGGCGCATCCCGCTGCCGGACGACGTCACAGACACAGCGATCTTCAAGGGGCAGCTCATCTTCGGCGTGCGTAGCCCTTGGACCGCGCCGGACGGCACGCGCTGCCTTCCTGACGCTCTGTATTCGGTGGATTTCGAGCGCTGGATCGAAACCGGGGTGCTGGGGCCTGTCGAAACCGTGCTCGAACCGGCGCACCGGGTCTCGATCGCCGGGCTCGCGCGCACAGAGGAGCGACTGTTCATCAATCTGATGGACAATGTGCGCGGCAAGGTCATCGCCTGCGACCGCGTCGGCAGCGGCTGGTCGCTGAAGCCCGTCGCGCTGCCGGAAAACGGCAATGTCGGCATCAGCCATGCCGAGCATTTCGGCGCCAGCGTGTCCTTCTCCTTCACCGATTTCCTGACGCCGAGTTCGATCATCTGGTCGGACAATGATGGCGAGACGCTGGCGACGGTGAAGTCGCAGCCGGCGCGTTTCGACGCTTCGCCCTATGTCTCCGAGCAGTTCGAGGCGCGCTCGAAGGACGGCACCATGATCCCGTATTTCGTCGTCCGGCGGCGCGACCAGAAAGGGCCGGTGCCGACGCTGCTCTACGGCTATGGCGGTTTCGAAGTGCCGCTGCTGCCCGGCTATGCCGGCGTGCGCGGCAGGCTCTGGCTGGAGAAGGGCAATGCCTATGTGCAGGCCAACATCCGCGGCGGTGGCGAGTTCGGCCCGGCCTGGCACCAGGCGGCGCTGAAGGGGAACCGCCAGAACGCCTTCGACGACTTCGCCGCGGTTGCACAGGATGTCGTTGGGCGCGGCATCGCCACCGCGGCTTCGCTCGGTATCCAGGGCGGCTCGAATGGCGGCCTGCTCACCGGCGTCTCGCTGACCCAGCGCCCTGAGCTATTTGGCGCTGTCATCATCGACGTGCCGCTGCTCGACATGCTGCGCTACACGGAATTGCCGCCCGGCGCTTCCTGGATGGCCGAATATGGCGATCCGTCGAAGCCGGAAGAGGCGGCGTGGCTTGGTGCCTATTCGCCCTATCAGCATGTCGAGGCCGACGCCGCCTATCCGCCGGTGCTGCTCACCACATCGACCGCCGATGACCGTGTCCATCCTGGCCACGCGCGCAAGATGGCGGCGCGGCTGCAGGCGGGCGGCCATGCGAAAGCGCTGTTCTTCGAGGAGACCGAGGGTGGGCATGGCGGGCGCGGCGACCGCCGGCCGCAAGCGGCGCAGGCGGCGATGCGTTATGTCTTCCTCCAGCGGGCTCTGGCCGGCACGGCTTGAACACAAGGCCTCAGGCGGCTTAAGGTGCCGCCATGGCTCTGATGAAGACATCCAGCGCATTCGGGGTGGCGGTGACGCCGTCACCGCGCACGCTGCGTGCCGAGCTTCTGCGCCTGTGCGCCCGCATCGGCTATTCGCCTCCGGCTGTCCTCTGACGAATCCGCCCCGGCTCCTGCCGGATTGATTCAAGAGGAAAGACAAGCTCATGACCTATCAGAATTATTCGCTGAAGCAGCTTCAGCAGATCGACGCCGCGCATCACCTGCATCCGTTCACCGACCACAAGGAACTGCGCGAGGCCGGCTCGCGCATCATCACCCATGCCAACGGCCCATTCATCTACGATGCCGATGGCACGGAAATCCTCGACGGCATGGCCGGGCTGTGGTGCGTCAATGTCGGCTACGGCCGCGACGAACTGGCCGAAGCGGCCTACACCCAGATGAAGGAGCTGCCTTACTACAACTCCTTTTTCAAATGCTCGACGCCGACGCCGGTGCTTCTGTCCAAGAAGCTGGCGGAACTGGCGCCCAGGGGTGTCAGCCAGGTGTTCTACGGCTCCTCGGGCTCAGAGGCCAACGACACGGCGCTGCGGCTTGTGCGCCACTACTGGGCGCTGGAAGGCAAGCCGGAGAAGAACCGCATCATCTCGCGCAAGATGGGCTATCACGGCTCGACCATCGCCGGCACCTCGCTCGGCGGCATGGAGCCGATGCACAAGCAGCTCGGCGGCGCGGTGCCCAACATCGTGCATGTGATGATGCCCTATGCCTATGAGCTGGCGCTGCCCGGCGAAAGCGACCATGATTTCGGCCTGCGCGCGGCCAAGGCGGTCGAGGACGCCATCCTCGAAGCTGGCGCCGACAAGGTCGCCGCCTTCATCGGCGAGCCGGTGATGGGCGCGGGCGGGGTCAAGATCCCGCCGATGAGCTACTGGCCGGAAGTGCAGCGCATCTGCCGCAAATACGATGTTCTCCTGATGCTGGACGAGGTCATCACCGGCTATGGCCGCACCGGCGAGTGGTTTGCCGCGCAAACCTTCGGCATCGAGCCCGACACCATCACCACGGCCAAGGCGCTGACCTCCGGCTACCAGCCGCTGTCGGCGCTGCTGGTTGGCGAGCGTATCGCCGCAACCCTGGTCGAGAAGGGCGGCGAGTTCTATCACGGCTATACCTATTCCGGTCACCCGGTAGCCTGCGCCGTGGCGCTGAAGAACATCGAGATCATGGAGCGCGAGGGTCTGGTGGAACGGGTCAAGAACGACACCGGGCCTTACTTCGCCCAAGCGTTGCAGGATCGCATCGCCGGGCACAATCTCGTCGGCGAGGTGCGTTCCATCGGGCTGATGGGCGCGATCGAGATCGTCAAGGACAAGGCGACTAAGGAACGCTTCCTGCCGGCGGGAAGTGCGGCAGTGACCGTGCGCGACCACGCCATCGCGCAAGGCATGATGCTGCGCGCCACCGGCGACACGATGATCCTGTCGCCGCCGCTGATCTGGACACGCGAGACCATCGACATGGCCTGCGAACGCATCGCCAAGGCGCTCGACCTGGCGGAAGCGGATCTGCGCAAGCGCTAAGACGAATGACGGCTGGGCGCCTTTTGTTTCGGGCGCCCGGCCTCAAACCAACTTTCCTGATGATATCAGGGAACGAATAGCCCACATCGCGCTTAGTGTCCGGGACCGGCCACACCGGCTGCAGTTGGGGCAACGATTTTCATGACAAAAACCGGCAAGAGCCGACGGGCGTTGGAAGCGGCCGCGATAGGCCAGGATCTGATGCTGGCGCCGCTGGTGGCGGCGATGCGGCTGCCACTGATGGCGGCAGATGTGCGAAATGGCCAAGCCTGGGGGACCGAGACCGCTCGCGCCATTCATGAAAAAGCGGCCGCGATTGCCAAAGGCGCGTTTGCCGCGCAAATGGCGCTGTTGCAATCCACGGCGCACTTCTGGCCGGAAGTTTTTTCTGACCGCATGCCATCGCTGTTCAACGCTATCGCCGCTGAGCGATCGTTTAGCGCTGCGCTGAAGCCGGCCAGCCGTGCCGTAAAGGCGAATTTTCACCGGCTGTCGGCAAAGACTTGACCTGTACAAAGCGGATGAGTGGTACCCAAACGCAAAAACCGCGCCCCACCGGGAACGCGGCTTTGCCAGATACGCATGGCGTTTCGCTACAAGAACACATGCGAAACTTACGGGCTCCGGTACGCGAGACCTGATCCGGAGCGCCGGGCGGATGCGATATGTCCGCCTCGCTGTCCGTTTTATAGGCACATCGTTACCGGCCGGTTATCGAGAACTTAAGCAAATCTAAATTTGCGGTCGTTCCACCGGAAAAGGCGAGAAAAGTCCTGTGAAATTCGAAACTTAATTAGAATTGCCGCGCAGGAAATTTATGATGCCGGAAAAATCGGCGCCAGCATGCCCCTGCGCATTGAACAGCGCGTAGAGCTGCGTCGCCTCGGCACCGAGCGGCGTCACTGCGCCGGCGCCTTGGGCGGCCTCCTGCGACAGCTTCAGATCCTTCAGCATGAGTGCGGCGGCAAAGCCGGGCTTGTAGTCGCGGTTGGCAGGTGACGCCGGAACCGGGCCGGGCACCGGGCAGTAGCTGGTCAGCGACCAGCACTGGCCCGACGAGGTCGACGCGACATCGAACAGCGCCTGATGCGAGAGCCCGAGTTTTTCCGCCAGCACGAAGGCTTCCGCAACGCCGATCATAGAGATGCCGAGGATCATGTTGTTGCAGATCTTTGCCGCCTGTCCGGCGCCGTCGCCGCCGCAATGGACGACGCGGCCGGCCATCGGCTTGAGGATCGGCTCGGCTGCCGCGAATGCGTCGTGCGAGCCGCCGGCCATGAAGGTCAGTGTGCCGGCAGCGGCGCCGCCGGTGCCGCCGGAGACCGGTGCGTCGATCGACGCCAGCCCATGCTTGCTTGCGATGGCATGCGCCTTGCGCGCCGACTCGACGTCGATGGTCGAGGAATCGATGAACAGCGCGCCTTTCTTCGCCTTGGGTGCGATGTCCTCATAGACCGACAGCACATGTTTGCCGGCCGGCAGCATGGTGATGACCGCATCGGCGTCCTTCACCGCGGCAATCGCGTTGGCCATGATGACGACGCCATGCTCCCTGGCGACGGTGAGGTTCTCCGGCAGCAGGTCGAAGCCGTGCACCGCATGCCCAGCCTTGACCAAATTGGCGGCCATCGGATTGCCCATGTTGCCGAGGCCGATGAAGGCGATGGTGGTCATCGAAATGTCTCCCGGTCTTTTGTTTTGATGCATGTCGTTATCCCAAAACCGCTGCGCACTTTTGGGCGACATGCATTGGCGTCAGCGGCCGATCAGCGCGCGGGCGATGATGACCCGCATGATCTCGTTGGTGCCTTCGAGGATCTGGTGGACGCGCAGGTCGCGCACCAGCTTCTCGATGCCGTAGTCGTGCAAATAGCCGTAGCCGCCATGCAGTTGTAGGGCGTCGTTGGCGACATTGAAGCCGGTGTCGGTGACGAAGCGCTTGGCCATGGCCGACCATTTTCCGGCGTCGGGTGCCTTGCGGTCGAGCTTCGAGGCGGCGGTGTAGAGGAACATCCTGGCCGCCTGCAGCTCGGTCTCCATGTCGGCGAGCTTGAACTGCAGCGCCTGGAACTGGTTGATCTTCGAGCCGAAGGCCTTGCGTTCCGCGGTGTAGGCGAGCGCCTTGTCGAGCGCCGATTGCGCGCCGCCGAGCGAACAGGCGGCGATGTTCAACCGGCCGCCATCGAGGCCGGCCATGGCGATGCCGAAACCGGCGCCCTCAGTCGACAGCAGGTTTTCCGCCGGCACCTTGCAGTCCTCGAAGATGACCTGGCGGGTCGACTGCATGTGCCAACCCATCTTGTGCTCATTGGCGCCGAAGGAAAGGCCCGGCGCATCCTTGGGCACGACGAAGCTAGAGATGCCCTTTGGTCCATCGGCGCCGGTGCGCGCCATGACGACATAGAGGTCGCTGTCGCCGGCGCCGGAGATGAACTGTTTGGCGCCGTTGAGCACATAGCCGTCGCCGCGCTTCGCCGCGCGCGTCTTAAGCGCTGCTGCGTCCGAGCCTGAACCTGGTTCGGTCAGGCAGTAGCTGGCCAGCCACTCCATTGAGGTCAGTTTCAGCAGGTAGCGCTGGCGCTGCTCCTCGCTGCCGAAGCGGTCGATCATCGACGCAACCATGTTGTGGATCGAGATGAAGGAGGAAAAGGCCGGGTCGGCACGCGACAGCGCCTCGAAGATCAGCACTGCATCGAGCCGCCCCAAAGCCGAGCCACCGACATCGTCGCGAACATAGATACCGCCAAGGCCGAGTGGGCCTGTCTCGCGGATCACATCGGCGGGGAAATGTTTCGCCCGGTCCCAGTCAAGCGCGTTCGGCGCGACGCGGTCGGTGGCGAAGGCTTGCGCCATCTCCTGGATGGCGCGCTGCTCCTCGTTGAGTTCGAACTGGCTGGTGCTCGCATCGACCGCGGCGTCCATGGCGTGCTCCCTGTGTCCTTGGCCAGTAGTCTGCTGGCCTGTCGTTTTTGGCTTTGCGCGCCGCTCAATCTAGACCAATGATGCCGCCGCGCAACCCAGCCTGCTGCGCAGCGGCTGTGCGCGAATGGATCAGCGGAGCATAGCGTGCCGACAAATTTCGATGACCTCCTCGATAGCTTCCGTGGCTATCTGGACACGGTGGACAGCCCGCTGGTGCGGGAAGCGGTGGCGCGGATCGAGTGGAACATGCCGGCCCGTGCACTGGCGCCGCATGCGCTGCCTTGCCTTCGCTACCTCGACCGTATTGTCGAGCTTGCTCCGGCCGACGCCAGGCCGTTGACGCGGCTGCTGGCCCGGCGCCGGAACGAATTCCGCTGGGGGCAGACCTACAGCGTGACCGATTTCGGCGCGACATTCCTGGAAAAATATGGCTGGCTGGAGGTGTTCGGCACGCGCGGCCATTTCATCAATGACGAGGTCGCGGCCGGTCTGCTGATCCTTGGGCCTGGCATCGTCTATCCCGACCACCATCACATTGCCGAGGAGATCTACGTTCCGCTGACCGGCGGCACGGAATGGCGCATGGGTGAGGGCGGCTTTGAGGTTCGCGAGGCCGGCGAGGTGATCCACCATGCCTCGAATGTCAGCCACGCCATGCGCACGGCCGAGGAGCCGCTGCTGGCGCTCTATATCTGGCGCGGCGGGCCGCTGGCGCAGAAGTCGACCATTCCCGGCACCGTTGCGCAGGGCAGGGCGTGATGGCCAGGGCAATCATGCTGCAAGGCACCGGCTCTAATGTCGGCAAGACCGTGCTGGTGGCGGGCCTGTGCCGCGCGGCGAAGAAACGCGGGCTGAAGGTGCGGCCGTTCAAGCCGCAGAACATGTCCAACAACGCCGCCGTCGCCGACATTCCCGGCGACAACAATGCCGGTGGCGGCGAGATCGGCCGCGCGCAGTGGCTGCAGGCGATCGCCTGCGGTGTTGCGCCGTCTGTCCACATGAACCCGGTGCTGCTCAAGCCGCAGACCGATATCGGCTCGCAGGTGGTGGTGCAGGGCAAAGTGTTCGGCGAGGCCAGGGCGCGCGACTACCAGGCCATGAAGGGCCGGCTAATGGAGGCTGTGCTGGAGTCCTGGGCCAAGGTCGGCGAGGGCGCCGACCTCGTCATCGTCGAGGGCGCGGGGTCGCCGGCCGAAATCAATCTTCGCAGCCGCGACATCGCCAATATGGGCTTTGCGACGCGCGCCAACGTGCCGGTGATCCTGGTCGGCGACATCGACCGCGGCGGCGTCATCGCCTCGGTCGCCGGCACGCATCTGATCCTGCCGGAAGAGGACCGGCGCATGATCGTCGGCTACCTCATCAACAAGTTCCGCGGCGATGTCTCGCTGTTCGATGATGGCATCAAGGCGATCGAAAAATTCACCGGCTGGCCATGCTTCGGCGTCGTGCCGTGGCTGAAGGCGGCAACGCGGTTGCCTTCGGAGGATTCAGTTGTGCTCGAACGGCTGGCATCGGGCGAGAAGCGGGCGCTGAAGGTCGCCGTGCCGATGCTTGGCCGCATCGCCAACTTCGACGACCTCGATCCGCTTAAGGCCGAACCGCAGGTCGAGGTCGTGTTCGTGCCGCCCGGACAGCGGCTCCCGGAGGACGCCGGGCTGGTGGTCATTCCCGGCTCCAAGTCGACGATCGCCGACCTCATCAAATTCCGCGAGAATGGTTGGAACCTCGATCTTCTCGCCCACCGCAAACGCGGTGGCCATGTCGTCGGCATCTGCGGTGGCTTTCAGATGTTGGGCCGCATGGTGCGCGATCCCGACGGAATTGAAGGCAGCGTCACCGAAACAGAGGGCCTTGGCTTGCTCGACTTCGAAACGGTGATGGAGCCGGAAAAGATCGTGCGCAATTCCAGCGCCCGGTCGGTACAGTTCGACCTGCCGCTGGAAGGTTACGAGATCCATCTCGGCCGCACCACCGGTCCGGACATGGCGCGACCTTCGGCAATCATCAATGGTGTCGAGGACGGAGCGGTTTCCGCCGACGGCAAGGTGATGGGCACCTATCTGCACGGGCTGTTTTCCGCCGACGCCTTCCGGGCAAGATTCCTGGAAAGCCTCGGCGTCAGGGGCGGCGGCATAGACTATCGCGCCGAGGTCGAACGGGCGCTGGACGAGGTCGCCGCCGAACTGGAAAGCCATCTCGACTGCGACGCGATTTTTGCGCTGGCTCGTTAGAGCTGCCTACGCCTTTTCGCCGGCCTTCGGCCAGTAGGTGCCGAAGGACCAGACATTGCCTTCGGGATCGCGGCAGATGAATTCGCGGCTGCCGTAATCGCGGTCAACAAGTTCCTGTATGATCGTGGCGCCAGCCTTTTTGGCCTTGGCATAGGCGACGTCGGCATCGTCGACGGCGACGTAGATCGATTTGCCACCGCCTGAGCCCGGCTCGCCAACCATCTTGCCGTAATCGTCGTCGCGCGCGGTGCCCAGCATGATCATCGAGGAGCCGAAGACGAGTTCGGCGTGGTGCACGACGTCACCCTCGCCATAGCGGGCGCGAACGGTGAAGCCGAACGCATCGCCGAGCCAGTCGATCATTTTTGCTGCGTTCTTGTAACGCAGGGCAGGGTAGAGCCGGGACGCTTCGCTGGTCGTGGGCATTGGGGAACCTCCTTCAACTAGGGTTGGTCGATAACCCAGTCTGGGCAAAGGTCGCTGCGGCGTCTTGAAGAAATGTTACCCGGCGGCGATTGCGGTCGGCGTCTCGCCGGCGAGGTCGCGGAACTCGCGCACCAGATGCGCCTGGTCGGCATAGCCGCAATCGGCGGCGATGTCGGCCCAATCGCTTTTGTCCTGTCTCGACAGGCCAAGCGCGCGGTTGAAGCGGACGATGCGCGACAGTGTCTTCGGGCCGACGCCGACCGCGTCGGAAAACTTTCCCGCAAGGTGCTTGCGGCTCCAGCCCAGTCTTCCGGCCAGCGTGGCGACGCGGGTGCGCCCGCCGGAGGCGATGATGCTGTCATAGGCCCAGCCGATTTCGGCCTGCATGGGATCCGTCGAAGCCAACCGGGCAGCGACGAAGCTCTCGGCTATGGCAAAGCGAGCGTTCCAATCCCGCGCATCGCCGAGCCTTTCGCGCAGCGTGATGCCCTCGAGGCCAAGCACATCGTCGAGGCCAACCATGCGGTCAGTCAATTCGCTCATCGGCTGGCCAAAGAAACGGCGGGCGCCGAGCGGCGTGAAATTGATCTGCACGCAGCAGGCGCCGCCGAAGGATTCGATCACCACCGGCCCGGCAAAAAGGCCGGCGGCAAAGCTGGCGAAGCGGTCGTTGTCGCCGGGGTTCTTGCCCAGACCGATGGCGAAAGGCTCGGCGAAGCTGATGACCAGCGGCACGGTCAGCGAGGCATATTCGACGCTGCGGAAATGGCTTGAAATCGTCTCGCGGTAGCCGCACATGTCGGTGACCGCGCCCTGAAGCTGCGGGCCGGGCAGGCGACGCACCATCTCGAATCGGCTCGGATCAGGCTCTTCACTATCGGTGGCCACGGCGTCTCCTCCGGCAAAGGAAACTAGCAGACCATGCGTCAAAATCAAAAGCGCCCGGTTTGGGACCGGGCGCTTCGCGGTTACCTGAGATCTTGAAGTGCCTAGGCGCCGCGCATCATGCAGCCGCCGGCAAGCACGATGTAGGCGATGAGCACGATCCAAACTGATGCGAGGGGAATGAACGCAAGAACGCCAAGAGCGGCGAGAACGCCGATGATGGCGATAACAAGGGCTATAATGAAAATAAGCTGAGTAGGTGCACTAAGATTCATGTGTGGCTCCTCCAACATGATTCGTACGCCGGCATTCTAACAGGCGCGGGGTCATACACCAATCAAGGTGCGCAGCGGGTTCGCCGCGTCGGCTGGGCGCTTTATCGCGAACGCCATGCGGGGCGAGGAGGATTTCGCCCGGCGAAAGAATTGTGCGCGTTCGACCACTGCTACCCCGTTTGCGCAAGGCCGATTCCGCGCTACCTATTCTACAAGAATCGGAAAAGGGGCTCTGATGGCGTTCGCATTGCTTGACCAGATACGCTCGATCTTCGAAGGCGATCCCGGTGTGCGCAAGGTCGCCGACGACCCGGTGCTGTCAGCGGAACTCTTGATGCTGTTTCGCATGATCCTGGCCGATGGGTCGGTCTCAGAGAGCGAAATGGTCGCCTTCCGCCGCATCTGCAAGGAGGCCTTTGGCATTCCCGAGGCCAGCATCGACAACGTCATCGAGTATCTCAACGAGTTCGGCTACGAGACCAACGGCTCGCAGGCCGTTGCGCAATTCCGCGACCTCGACGTCGAGCGGCGCAAGCTGCTCGCCCGCCATATGGCCGAGATCGCGAAGGCCGACTCGCAACTGGCCGAGAGTGAGGTGCGGCTGTTGCGCCGCACGCTCGACCTGCTCGACATCAGCCCTGTCGATGTGGTGAAGCCGGAAGAATAGGCTTTGTCTTGACGGTCGCCCGGCCGGGTCCCCGCTGCTTCGCAGCGTCCCGGCGTTCGCTGACCTTTCATCGTGCCACCGGCACGATGAATTCGCTTCGCGAACCGGTCGCTCACCCCTGTTCCTGCAACCGCCGCGCGATCGCCCGATGCAGATCGGGCGCTGCGGCGATCAGGGCCTTGGCCGCCTCCGATTGCGGATGGTCCAGCACCTCGCTCGTCTTGCCGCGCTCGACGATCCTGCCGTCATGCATTACCAGCACCTCGTCGGTGATGGCGCGGGCGACAGTCAGGTCGTGGGTGATGAACAGATAGGCGATGCCGAGCTTCTGATTGAGCTCGGCGAACAGGTCGAGTATCTGGGCGCGGATCGAGACGTCGAGCGCCGAGACCGGCTCGTCGGCAACCACCAGTTTCGGACGGGTGATGATGGCGCGGGCGATCGACAGGCGCTGGCGCTGGCCGCCGGAAAATTCATGCGGGTATTTGTCCATGTCTCGCGGGCCGAGCCCGACCTCGTGCAGCGCATGCGCCACCATCTCGCGGCGCTCCGCGGGCGCTGGCTTCTTGTCCAGCACATGCAGCGGTTCGGCCACGAGTTTCTCGACCTTCTGGCGCGGGTCGAAGGAGCCGTAAGGATCCTGGAACACCACCTGCATGTCGCGCCGCGACGGCTTAAGTTCCACCTCGCTCTTGCCGGTGATGGTCTCGCCGCGAAAGCGGATCGTTCCCGAAGTCGATTTGTCCAGCGCCAGTATCATGCGG
The DNA here is from genome assembly GCF_057784325.1 of Mesorhizobium sp. CNPSo 4689. NCBI lineage: Bacteria > Pseudomonadati > Pseudomonadota > Alphaproteobacteria > Hyphomicrobiales > Phyllobacteriaceae > Mesorhizobium > Mesorhizobium sp. CNPSo 4689. The sequence continues at coordinate 57,047 of NZ_JBWLUZ010000021.1, read as the reverse complement.
GCGAGCGTGGACTTGCCGCAGCCGGAGCGCCCGACCAGTGCCACCGACTGGCCCGGCGCCATCGACAAGGACACGTCGTCGACGGCTCGGACCGGTGTGGCGCGTTTGAACAGGGACATGCGCCGTCCCGGGTAATCGCGCGTCACGCCTTCGACCTGAAGCAGCGGCTTGCCCTGACCGGCCTCATGCACTCTGGGGCGCGCGGGCACATGCATGGAGGCCTGCGCCAATTGGCGTGTGTAGGGGTGGAGCTGCTCGGAAAGCGTGCGCGCGGTATCGCCTGCCTCCATCACCTCGCCATGGCGCAGGATGGTGATGCGATCTGCCATCTCCGTCACCACCGCGAGATCGTGCGAGATCAGCAGCAGGCCCATGCGGTTTTCTGCGACAAGGTCGCGCAAGAGATCGAGGATCTGCGCTTGCAGCACCACGTCGAGGGCCGTCGTCGGCTCGTCGGCGATCAAAAGCTTCGGCTTCAGCGCACAGGCGATGGCGATGACGACACGCTGACGCTGGCCGCCGGAGAGTTCGTGCGGATAGCGCGACAGCGGGAAAAGTGCTGCCGGCAGGCCGACCCGGTCGAGCATTTTTCGCGCCCGGTCCTCGGCCTCGGCGCGGCTTGACCTTGTGTGCCAGCGGATGCCTTCGGCCACCTGTTCGCCGATGGTCTTGACCGGGTTGAGCGCGGTCATCGGCTCCTGGAACACCATGCCGATGTCGTCGCCGCGCAGCGCGCACATCTGGTCTTCGCTGGCGGCGAGAATGTCGATGCCATCGAAGGTGACGCGTCCAGTGGCGCGCGCCGCGAAAGGCAGGAGCTGCATCACTGTTAGCGCCGTCATCGACTTGCCTGAGCCAGATTCGCCGACCAGGCCTATCACCTCGCCGGGCGGGACGGAAAGCTCGACACCCTTCAGGATCGGCGTGTCGCCGATCGCCAGCGAGAGGTTCTCGATCTCGAGCAGGCTCATCGCTGCCGCCGCGATTTCGGGTCGAGGATGTCGGCGATACCGTCGCCGAGCAGATTGAGGCCAAGCACGGTGACGACGATCGCCATGCCAGGGAAGATCGCCATCCACGGCGCCACCACCATGCGGGTCTGGGCGTCGAACAGCATGCGGCCCCAGCTCGGCATCGGCGGCTGGGCGCCGAGGCCGACATAGGAAAGCCCGGCTTCGGCGAGGATGCCGAGCGCGAACTGTATGGTGCCTTGCACCAGGAGCAGCGTGGCGATGTTGGGCAGGATATGTTCGATGGTGATCAGCGTGCTGCCTTTGCCGGCGGCGCGCGCGGCGAGGATGAATTCGCGCGGCCAGATCGCCAGCGCGCCAGCCCGCGCCACGCGCGCAAACACCGGGATGTTGAAGATGCCGATGGCGATGATGGCGTTGATGGCGCCCGGCCCGAAGATGGCGGTGATCATGATCGCCGACAGCAGGGCCGGGAAGGCGAAGACGAGATCGTTCATGCGCATCAGCACTTCGTCGACAAGGCCGCCGCGCGCGGCGGCGAAGGCGCCGAGCGGCACGCCGACACCCATGCCGATGCCGACAGCGACAAGCGCCACGGCGATCGAGTTGCGGGCGCCGACCATGATCATCGACAGGATGTCGCGGCCGAAATGATCGGTGCCGAACCAGTGCGTCAGCGACGGGCCTTGCGTCTTGTCTGATATCACCAGTCTGGTGACGTCGTAGGGCGTCCAGACATAGGAGAGGATCGCCACCGCCGCCACCAGGGCAGTGATGATGAGGCCGATGAGAAACGATCGATTGCGGAACGCCTTGGCCAGAATTCTGGCAAGCGTCTCTTCGGGGATGTCGACGTGCAGCGTCATTGCCGGCTTCTCAGGCGCGGATCGACCACCGCGTAGGAGAGGTCGACAAGGAGGTTGACGGCAATGACGGCGGCGACCAGCAGCATGACGACGCTTTCGACGACGATCAGGTCGCGCTGGGTGATCGCCTGGAACACCAGCCGTCCGAGACCGGGCAGGTAGAAGACATTCTCGATGATGATGGTGCCGGCGAGCAAAAACGCGAACTGCAAGCCGAGAATGGTCAGCACTGGGATCATGGCATTGCGCAGCGCATGCCGCCAGAGCACGGCACGGTAGGGCAGGCCCTTGGCGCGGGCGGTTCGGATGTAGTCCTCGTTGAGCACCTCGATCAGTGCCGAGCGGGCGACACGGGCGAGGATCGCCGCCTGCGGCAGCGCTAGTGCTACGGCCGGTAACAGCAGCGATTTCAATGCCGGCCAGACACCGGCACTCCAGCCCGGAAAGCCTCCGGCCGGCACCAGTCGCAGCCAGACGGCAAAGAGGTAGATCAGCATCAGCGCGAACCAGAAGTTCGGTACGGCAACGCCGAACTGCGTGGCGCCCATGGCAATCGCATCGCCGGCCCGCCCGCGCCGGCTGGCGGAATAGAGCCCAACCGGAATGGCGATGATTGTGGAGAGCGCGAGCGCGATCAGCGCCAGCGGCAGCGAGACGACGATGCGCTCGCGCACGAGATCGATGACAGGCACCGAATAGGTGTAAGAGCGGCCGAAATCGAGGCTAAGCAAGCCGCCGGCCCAGTGCAGATAGCGCAAGGCCAGCGGCGCGTTGAGGCCCATCTGGTTGCGCAGCACCTCGACCTGGTCGGCGCTGGCGTTCAGGCCCAGCATCAGCCGCGCCGGATCGCCGGGGATGATCTCAAGCACGGCGAACACCACCATGGAGGCCAGCACCAGCGTGGCGAGAGCGATGATGAGGCGTTTTAGGAGGTAGGCGGTCATGGAACGCGGGCGAGCGTAGCTTCGTCATCCTGGGGCGGAGCAGGAGCGAAGCGACGTCGCGAAGACCCCAGGATCCATGCCGTGACAGCAGCCGAAGAGCGCGACGGTCCGGAACGGGCGTTGCCTCTCCCTATCTCCACCTCAAAGTCTCCCAGATTCTGCATCGCGGCGACGCTCTCAGGTCACGGAATGGATCCTAGGTCTACGCAGTTCGCTTCGCTCGCTGCTTCGCCCGAGGATGACGAAATCCAGAGAGCCTCACTCGCTCCACTTCACCTTGGTGAGATCATTCGCCTGGATCGGTGCGTTTTCCCACAGCCCCTGCAGCTTGGCGTCCCAGACACCAACCTTCGGCAATTCATAGAGGAAACCGACCACGGCATCATCGGCGAGGATCTTCTGGGCCTGTCCCAGAAGCTCCTTGCGCTTGGCCTCGTCGGAGGTGAGGTTGAGATCGGCGATGATCTTGTCGAAGGCCGGATTGTCGTAGTTGAAGTAGTAGTCCTTGCGCGAATAGATATCGATGTCGTTGGGCTCGGTGTGCGAAACGATGGTCAGGTCGTAGTCCTTCTTGGTGAACACCTGTTCCAGCCACTGCGCCCATTCGACCGGAATGATCTCCAGATCGATGCCGACATCGCGAAGCTCCGAGGCGATGATCTCGCCGCCGAGCCGCGCATAGGAGGGCGGCGGCAATTTCAGTGTTGCCTTGAAGCCGTTCTCGAGGCCGGCCTCCTTCAAGAGTTCCTTGGCCTTGGCGACATCATGCGGATAGCGGCCGGTGAGGTCGACATAGTCCTTGTTGGCTGGCGACATATGCGAGCCGATCGGCACGCCGAGGCCGGCCGAGGCGCCGTCGATGATCGCCTTGCGGTCGAGCGCGTAGGAAATCGCTTGCCTGACCTGCAGCTTGTCGAAAGGCGGTTTCTTGTTGTTGATCGACAGGATGGTCTCGCCCTCGGTCGAGCCGATCACCACCTTGAAGCGCGGATCGTCCTTGACCTGGGCGACGCTGTCGGGATCGAAGAACGGGAAGGCCTGGATGTCGCCGGAAAGCAGTGCCGGCACGGCGGCCGCGGCGTCCGGAACGATGCGGAACTCGGCCTTGTCGAGGGCTACAGGCGCGCCCCAGTAATTGTCCGATTTGACCAGCGTGATCGACGACCCCTTGGCCCAGCTCTGGAACTTGAACGGACCGGTGCCGATGGGCTTTTCCTTGTTGGTGTCGGCGGACTCCGGCGCCACCATCACCGCGTCGCCCCAGCCCATATTGTAGAGGAAGGAGCCTTGAGGGTTCTTTAGCGTCACCTTCACGGTCGCCGGGTCGACCACGTCGACCTTGTCTATGGCCGCGAACAGGCCCTTCTGCGCATTGACAGAATTGTCGGCTCTGGCGCGGTCGAGCGAGAATTTTACGTCGTCCGCATTGAAGTCGGTGCCGTCGTGGAATTTCACGCCAGTGTGCAGCTTGAAGGTGTAGACCGTGCCGTCATCGGAAATGGCCCAGCTCTCTGCGAGATCAGGCAGCACCTCGCCGCTTGGGCCGATGCGGGTCAGGCCCTCGAACACGTTGGCGTAGAGCACTTCGTCGATCGCCGCCGCGGCGCCCGCGGTCGGGTCGAGATGCGGGGGTTCGAGCGGAATGCCGATGACCAGGTCGGTGCGCGCGGCAAATGACGAGGTGCTGGCGGCAAGCGCCAGGGCCGCAGCGGCAAGAATGGTTTTCCACAATTTCATCGTGCAACTCCCATATGCTCAAACCGGGTGGATAGAAGCGTGATTTCGAGGTGGAGTAAATTGCGTTTCGTGCTGCCGGGCAGCGCCAGGGGGAATGTTTTTCCTCGGATCGCGTCGTCGATCGGCGCTGACCTCTTTGTCGCCGGATCATCCCGTTGCCGTGCCGCGCAGCAGCACGTTGAGCCCGATCGCCATCACCTTGGCCGACTCCACCATATCGGCAATGCCGACCCATTCGTCGGGCCGGTGCGCGAGATCGAGAATGCCCGGACCGTACGCGATGCAGTCATAGATGTGGCCGATGCGGGCAACGTGCTTCTGGTCGTAGGTGCCGGGCGAGATCACATAGTCTGGCTCGCGGTCGAAGATCGCCATGATCCCCTGCGCCACCGCCTTGACCACCGGTGCGTCGCGCTCGGTCATCAGCGGCAGCACCTCCATCAGGTCGCGGATCTCGTAGTCGAATTTCTTGCGCTCCCGCTTCAGCCGCTCGAGGATATCGGTCACTTCGCTCTTGACCGTGGCAAGATCCTCTTCGAGCAGGAAGCGGCGGTCGATGGTCAGCCGGCAGGAATCGGGCACGTTGGGTGAGGGCAGCCCAGGCCGGAAATCCTCGGTCTGGCCGCCATGGATCGAATTGATGTTCATGGTCGAGCGCCTGGCGCCCTCGGGCACCACCGGCATGCGCGTCATCTTGCGGTCAAGTGCGGGAAACAATTCATCCTCGAAGGCCTGCAGCACGGCGCCCATGTGGCGCACCGCATTGTCGCCGAGGAACGGCATCGAGCCATGCGCGATCTCGCCCTTGGTCTCGATCTCCGCCCACCAGACGCCGCGATGGCCGAGACAGATGCGGTCCTTGTTCAGCGGCTCCGGAATGATGACGTGGTCGACCCTGGGCTTCGAGAAATAGCCGAGCTTGGCCAGGTGGGCGACGCCGCCGAAGCCGCCGGATTCTTCGTCGACGGTGCCCGAGATCTCGATGGCGCCGGGAAAGTCCGGGAAGACCTCCATGAAGGCTTCGGCGGCGATAATCGAGGAAGCCAGGCCCCCCTTCATGTCGCAGGCGCCGCGGCCATAGACCTTGCCGTCCTTCACCAGGCCGGCGAAGGGATCGACGCTCCAGCCGTCGCCGGCCTCGACGACATCGATATGCGAGTTGAAATGCACACAGGCGCCGGGCGAGCGGCCGTCGAAACGGGCGACGACATTGACACGCGGATAGCGGTCGGTGTCGCCGGGTGTGCCTTCGGCGCGGATGAACTCGGTTTCGAAGCCGTGCTTCTTCAGCCGCGCACCAATGTATTCCGCGCACGGCCTGTAGGCCTCGCCGGGCGGATTAATGGTCGGAAAGCGGATCAGCTCGGCGGTCAGTGCAATCAGGTCGTCGACCCGAGCGTCGACGGCCTTCAGGAGTCGTTCGTTCATTTCCGGAGTTGAGCAGCGAACCGGGTCATTTTGCAAGCATGATGCTGAAGCCGCTGAAACTGCGTGTCACAGCGGCAACTATGACGGGAAAATCGTTCAAATTCGCTGCTTTAGATTGGCGAATTTATCAATGAGTGTGTGTTACTTCATTCACCTGCTATTAAAAGCATGAAAAACAGCGTGATGGCAGCGGGCAAGGGCAATCAAAGGGGTTTGATCGCATGAAAAAGACCGTTCTCATGGCGGCGATACTGGCAACGGCGCTGTTCGGCACTTCAATCGAAAGCAAGGCAGCCGCTCTCGTAGCCAACATCGACATATCTTCGCAGACGATGACCGTCAGCCGTTATGGTCAGGTGGTTTACCGGTGGAGCGTGTCCACCGCCCGCAAGGGTTACATCACGCCGCGCGGCAAGTACCGCCCGCAATGGACGGCGCGGATGTGGTATTCGCGCAAATATGACATGTCGCCGATGCCCTATTCGGTGTTCTTCCGCGGTGGCTACGCCATCCACGGCACGGGTGCTGTGAAGTATCTTGGGCGCCCGGCCTCGCATGGCTGCGTGCGCCTGCACACGGCCAATGCCGCGACCTTCTACTCGATGGTGCGGGAAGCCGGTTACGGCAACACACGGATCGTCGTCACCGACTAGTCCGGGCAGACGCTTGTGGTTACTGGCGGGCAGCGTCCATTGCCCGCCCGCGCTGGCGGCGACGCCGGCCGCTGATCTCCCACCTCTTGTGGAACCACATCCACTGTCCCGGATCCTCGCGCACCCAGCGCTCGACCACATCGGCGAGTAGCTGGGTGGTGGCCGGCACGTCGACGCTGCCACCCGCGGTGCGCGGCAAGGTCAGCTTGTCCTCGATATCGAGGCGGAACCGGTTGCCCGGTAGCCGCACGCAGCGCGCCGGATAGACGTCGCAGTCATAGTGGCGGGCCAGCATGCCCAGCACCGGATTGCTCTGGCACGGGCGGCCGAAGAAGGTCGTTTCCAGCCCGCTCGAGAATTTCTGGTCGACCAGCACGCCGATATTGCCGCCGTTTTCCAGGATCGCGGCGAGTGCGAATGAAGCGCCGGTGGAAGACGGCAGCAAGGCCCCCATCGTCGAACGGCGGGTCGAATGGATGTAGTCGGCCAGATAGGGATTGTTGGGCGGACGAAACAGCGCCGTGATCTTCATGCCGAAGGTGGCGGCAGCCACCGGCAAAAGTTCGAAATTGCCGAGATGGCCGGTGAACAAGATGTGCGGCTTGTCTTCGCCGGCGATCTCAAGGAAATGCTCGACGCCGCGGACCTCGACCCGACCGGGCGTCGTCGCTTTCGGGTCGTAGTCGAAAAGCGCGTCGAGGAAGATGTACTCGGCCGCAAGGCGGGCCATGTTGCCCCACATGTCCAAGGCGATGGCCTCGATCTCGGCATCGCTCTTCTCGGGATAGGCGAGGCGCAGATTACTGGTCGCGACGCGGTGGCGCCCGACCAATGGACCGATGCGGCGAGCGACGCGGTCGGCGAAGTTGAGCGCACTGTCGGGCGGCAGCAAGCGCAGCAGCGAAATGATCGTCATCGCGACGCGCGCGACCAGCCAGTGCTCCATCTGGCGAAGCCGCCGGCCGTAGCGAAACGCCAGGTCCCTGCGGACTTTCTTGAAGGCTCTGCCGACCATTCCTAGTCGACGCGCAGGATGATCTTGCCGAACACGTCGCGGCCTTCCATGCGCTTCAGCGCGTCATCGATGTCGTCGAAGCCGACTTCGGTGTCGATCACCGGCGCGACGAGGCCCGCCGCCATCTTCTGCATGGCGTCGGCCATATTCTCCATGCGGCAGCCGAACGAGCCGAGCAGCTTCAGCTGCTGCTGGAAAAGCTGCATCAAATTGATTTGCGTCGACACGCCCGACGTAGAGCCGCAAGTGACCAGGCGCCCGCCGCGCTTCAGGCACAGCATCGAGGCGGCAAAGGTGTCGGCGCCGACATGCTCGAACACGACGTCGACGCCCTTCTTCTTGGTCAGCTTGCGCACGACACCCTCGAAACGGTCGTCGCGGTAGTTGATGACATGGTCGGCGCCGAGCGCCTTCGCCTTGTCGATCTTGTCGTTCGAGCCGACCGTGGTGATCACGGTGCAGCCCATCTTCTTCGCCAGCTGGATGGCGGCGGAACCGATGCCCGAGCCTCCGGCATGGACGAGGATCGTTTCGCCCGGCTGCAGCCTGGCATTGTCGAACAGCATGTGCTCGACCGTGCCGAAGGTGACAGGCGCGACAGCGGCGCCGATCTCGCTCACCCCGGGCGGAGCAGGGACCAGAAGCCGTGCCGGCAGGTTGATCTTCTCCTGCGCGAAGCCATCCAGGTGGAAGCCGTGCACACCGGAGACATGCTCGCAGAGATTGTCGCGGCCTTCGCGGCAGGCGCGGCAAAGGCCGCAAGTGCGCGCGCCATAGATCGACACCAATTGTCCGGGCAGGAGGCTGGATACGCCGGGGCCGACGGCCTCGACCTCGCCGGAGGCCTCGGCGCCGACGACCAGCGGCAGCTTGCGCTTGGCGAAGGCCATGCCGCGCCAGCCCCAGACGTCGATGTGGTTCAGCGCCACGGCCTTGATGCGCAGCGTTACCTCGCCGAGCGAGGGCGGCGGGGGAGGCGGCAGGTCCACCGTTTCAAGGCGGCGGTCCTCGATAAGTTGCAGTGCGCGCATGGAGTCTGTCGGTTCTGTTGAGCGGAAAGCGCTCGCTTAGACCGGTTCCCGCGCCATGACAAGGCAAGTGTTCTGGCCGCCGAAGCCGAAGGAATTCGACAGGACGGTGCCAACCTCGGCATTGCGCTTCTTGTTCGGTACAACGTCGAGCACGATCGCCGGATCGGGATTGTCGTAGTTGATGGTCGGCGGAATGACGCTTTCGCGCATCGTCATCAGCGAAAATGCCGCCTCGACGGCGCCGGCGGCCGACAGCGTGTGGCCGATCATCGACTTGTTCGACGAGATCGGCATCGAGCCGATCCGTTCGCCGAAGACGGTCGACAGCGACAAATGCTCCATCTTGTCGTTTTCCGGCGTCGAAGTGCCGTGCGCGTTGACGTAGTCGATCTCGTCCTCGCCAAGGCCGGCATCGGCGAGCGCGGCGCGCACCGCCGCGATCGCCGGCGAACCGTCGGGCTTCGAGCGAGTGCGGTGGAAATCGTCGGCCTTCTCGCCGCAGCCGCGCATGATGCCGAGAATGGTGGCGCCTCGGGCAAGTGCGGCCTCCAGCGATTCCAGCACCAGCGCGCCGGAGCCTTCGGCGAGCACAAAACCGTCGCGATCCTTGGAGAAGGGTTTTGAGGCCTTTTCCGGGATGTCGTTGTGGGTGGACAGCGCCGACAGCAGCGAGAAACGGATCAGCGCCTCGGCAGTCGCCGAGCCGTCGGCGCCGATCGACAGCGCCTTGTCGCATTCGCCGCGGCGGATCGCCTCGACGCCGAGCTGGATGGCGGTGGCGCCCGAGGCGCAAGCGGTCGACAGCGTGATCGGCAGGCCGCGGGTGCCGAACCTGTCCGCCAGCCGGTCGGCGATCGAGCCGAACTGCGTTGTCTCGAAGATGTCGAGTTCCTTCAGCGCGCGCGCCACGCGCAGTAGTCTTTCGGCGCCGGCGTCCTGCTTGTCGGAATTGTAGAGCGAAAAGCGATCAGCCCAGTCGAGCTCGACCGGCGGCGAGGCGAGGAAAAGCGGTCCGCCGAAATCGGCGGAATCGAGGCCTGCTTCCGCGACTGCTTCACGCGCGGCGGTTTCGGCCAGCTCGTAGGTGAGGGGGCTGGAGCCCTGCGAGCTCGACGGCAGGAAGTCGACCATGCCGGAGATGCGGGTGTTCAGGTGATCGACCGGAAAGCGGGTGATCGGATGGATGCCGGATTTGCCCGATGTGAGTGCCGCCCAGTTGTCGGCCTTGCCGACGCCGAGCGACGTCACCACGCCGATACCGGTGACGGCGACGATTGGCCTGCCCATGTGATCGTTTAGATTGGCCATGTTTTGTCCTAGGTCGTAGCTCAGGCGGCTTTTACCAGCCCCATGCCCTCGAATTGGTGATAGCCGATCGCCGTTGCAAGCACGGATCTGGGAACGCCACCGAACGGCTTTTCGACCGTGGCATCGAAGGCGGGATAGGCGGCCTTGCGGTCGACGGCCAGCGCTGCCAGCGCCACCGCGAAGGGGAACTGCGCTTCCTTCATGTGGCCGGTCAGCGTTGAGAACGCGCGCGCTGCAATCGCCGGATGGGCGCCGAAAGTTGCTTTCTCGGCGGCGGTGGCGGCATGAGCGCCGGAAGCACCTGACATCACCAGCAATTCACCGTCAGGCAATGCAGTCTGGTTGAGCAGTGTGGCGATCTCGGCGTCGAGTTCGCCCAGCCGCCGCCTGGCGCGTCCGGAGACGATGTGGCCGAGTTCGGCGTAGATCTTGCGCCCACGGCTTTCAGCGTGCTCGCGCTGCTCCAGCACCAGGAAGGCGCCGCCGGAGCCGGTAACCACGCCACCGCCTTCGCCGCCCTGTCTTTGCCAGACTGGTTTCCAGGCGCCGCGATGCAAATAGCCGGCCAGCTCGTAGCCGAGCAGCATGTCGGAATGTTCGGTCTGGAAGGCGCCGCCAACCAGCACATGCGTCGACTGTCCCGAGCGGATGCGCGCTGCGGCCGTCTCGACCGCGGCGACGCCGGCACCTTCCTCGCCCATGAAAGTGCGCGACGAACCGGTAACCTTGTGGACGATGGAGATGTTTCCGGCGAGCAGGTTGGACAATTGCGCCAGGAACAAGGTCGGGCGCAATTCGGTGGTCAGTTTCTCGTTGAGCAGCACGTCGCGGTCGTTGCGGCTTTCCGAAGCGGCGAGGATCGCGGCATCGACCGCCTCGTCGCGCTCGCCGCCGCCGGCGGCCACCACCATGTCCATGGTCGCGCAGAGCTCGTCATTGCCCTTGATGCCGGCATCGTCCAGCGCCAGGCCGGCGGAATAGGTGCCGAGCCGCTGCCAGGTCTCCATCTGCCGCTGGTCGCCGCGCTTGGCGATCTGCAGGTTCCAGTCGATGTCGGGCAGCGGGTGGATGGTGTAGGGCGCAAAGCGCGCGGCCTCCAGCACCGGCTGCAGGCCCGGCTGGGCGAGCTTCTGCCAGTGCGCATCCGGACCTTCTCCCAGCGAAGAGACAAGGCCGATGCCGGTGATGACGACGTCGCGGGGGCTGCTCATGGGCGGCTTTGTGGGTTAGGCGGCAGAGCGCGTCAAGGTCACGCGCTCAACTGACGTCAGGCGGTCTTGGCGGCGACCAGCGCGTCGATCTTGGCGCACAGGTTCTTCATGACGAAGTAATCGTCGGTCGAGGCCTTGCCGTCATTGACCTCCTGCGTCCACTTCTCCAGCGGCACCTTGATGCCGAATTCCTTATCGATGGCAAAGACGATGTCGAGGAAATCGAGGCTGTCGATGCCGAGATCGTCGATGGTGTGGCTTTCGGGCGTGATCGTCTCGATATCGATCTCGCTGGTGTCGGCAATGATCTTGGCGACTTTGTCGAACGTGGTGGACAAGGGCTCTTCCTTCGGTTGCGGGCGGAATCTGTCCGCATCTTGTTTGGGCGCTGTCTAATCGGTTTTTCCGGGCAGGAAAAGGCCTGATACGCCGGGCGCAGATGGGATGCCTCCCTTGCAAAGACAAGAAGGGCCGCCGGTTTGTCCGGCGGCCCTTCCCATTTGACGCAAGGTCAGCTCAATCGCGGAGCTTGACCAGGTCGTTCAGCAGCCCGCCCGTTCCGTTGTGGACGGTCAGCCGCTCGACCTTTCCGGCGATGGTCTCCAGAGCCTCGAGCTCCTTCAGACGCAGCATCACCGGGTTCTCGGCCATCACCCGGGCCGTGTTGAGCAGCGAACGCGTCGCGTTCGTCTCCTCGCGACGGCGGATGACGTTGGCCTCGGCCTGCTTTTCGGCCGAAACCACCTGGTTGAGGATTTCGCGCATCTCGCCCGGCAGGATGACATCCTTGAGCGCGATATCGCTGACCTCGACCCCGACCTCGGCCATGTCGGCGCGGACCTTGCCGGCGGCCTCCTCGTCGACCGTCACCTTCTTCTCGAGGATCTGGTCGAGCGTCAGAGCGCCAAGCGTCTTGCGGAAGGCGTACTGCAGGGCGCGGTAGAGGGCTTCCGCGAAGTCCTTCACAGCGCTCACCGCCTTGACCGGATCGACGACCCGGTATTCGGCGGCGATGTTGACGCGGATCGTGACGCGATCCTTGGTCAGCACTTCCTGCCCGGCGACATCGAGCGACTGGCGCTTGAGGTCGACGACCTTCACCTGCACCATGCGTCCGACGTTCCAGAACGCATGCACGCCCGCCGTGAGCGTCCGCACAAGGACACCATCGACGAACAGCAGTCCGGCCTGGCCGTCGACGACCGGATGGACGGACATCAGTTCCGTCTTCCGCGCCTGGCCGATCCGGCGCATGACCGCAGGATCGATCGCCAGTTCCGCGGCAGTGTCGACCAGCGTCACCTTCCACGGTCCGGCATCCGTCCACAGCACGAGCTTGCGGTCTGGCGCCAGGACGGCATGGAGGTTGCCGTCACGCTCGATGACGGCGACATCCGTGCGCCCGGTGCGAATGACGGTGAAATGACGCGCGGCCACATCCGGGAGCTTGTCGAACAACGCCTTCTCGTACGCCGAAACGAATTCCGGGTTCTTCAGATCGTGCCGCGAGACTTCAAGGCTCTGGCGCCGGTTGGCGAGCCAGTGCTCGCCCGGCATCAGGACAGCCTTGATCTCACCCTTGTAGAGGGTGACGGCACGCTCGTTTTCCTTAACAAGGACGCGCTCGCGTCCCAAAACCTTATCGAGAATGGTCATTGTCTTACTCCTGTCGGGCATGGCCCCATGCGAGGCGTCACGTCATGCGTCGATCTTCCTTTTCGTTTCTCGTTTCGCTTCGTCTCTTGCTTCACGTCCCGGCACGATGATCCAGGGACCGGTGGCGTCAATTCGCGGCGGGCCTTCGGGAGCGGATCGCGGGGCGGCGAAGCGGGCGCCGGAAGCCGAAGCTTCCCTTGCCGGCGGCGCTGCGCCTTGATCGTCACCGCGGGCCTGGCCGCGAGCCGACGGCGTCAGACCTTCGGTGCGGTCTCGGCCCGAAGGCTTCGGCCGTCCGTCAGGTCTTCAGCATTCCGGTCCCCGGACCGCTTTTCAGATAACACCGTGAAAGGGTGGTGGCCTATCAGCCATTGGAGAAGGATTCGAACCTTCGACCGTCAGATCATGAGTCTGATGCTCTACCCAAACTGAGCTATCCGTGGTGCAGACAGCAGGATTCGAACCTGCGACCTCCGGACCCAAATCCGGCGCTCTCCCCCTGAGCTACATCCGCGATCCCAACCCCCGAAACGGCGCCGTACACAGGACGGCAAAGCCACCTGCGCGGGCGGAGGCGAAAGCTCCAACCGTTGTGCTCGCTTCGGTTTTCGTGACCGGGAGCGCGCCTATAGCCCCTGCGACGGGTTGTCGCAAGCGGCATTGTCGCGGCATATTTGCGGCTTCCCTCGATGGTGGCATTTCGGCAACACTCGCTCGGCGCCCGGGCAGGGCCTTCGGTGCCGTCAGAAGGTGACGCGGCCGAGCACGCGCAAGCCGTCGCCCTGCGGCTCGACCACCACCGCTTCGCCTTCGCGCGGCGACACGCCGGTCAGCGCCACGATGTTCTCCAGATGGGTGACCAGGACCAGATTGTCCGAGCCGGAATAGCCGCGGATCTCGGTCATCACCGCTGTGAGCTGCGCGGCCTTCTCCGCCGGATCGGTCTTCAGCAGGTCAAGCGGCGCGAAGGGCTCCGGATCGGCCTCGAAGGCGATCCGAGCAGTGTCGAGGCAACGGCAATAGCGGCTGGACAGAACGCGCTCGATCGGGGCGGCGCGGGCGGCGAACAGCGCACCGATCCGGCTTGCCTGCTGCTGGCCGCGCGCCGAAAGGTTGAGCTGGGTCGGGCATTTGGCGATGTCTAAATTGGCCGGATCGGTGGTGCCGGTGACCATGGCGTGGCGAAGCAGCACGACATGTCCGCCGTCACGCAGCAACGCCCAGCCGGCATCCGTCGCGTGGGCTGTGGCGGGAGCGACGAGCAGGAGCAGCACCAACAGAAATCGAACCATCAGTTATCTTTCTCCCGGTCGCCGGCAGGTGGTCCGGTGACCGGCATATAGGGACGGCAAAGCCGGCTGAAAGACAAGTGAGGGTCAAAGGGCCCCGTTTTCGCGCCATGCGGTTTGGAAGGGGCAGGGCGATTGCGCCGCACTCAGGGCTCGCCTATCACGGGAAAAATGTCTCCGCTGACCGAAACCGTCCTCTTCGTCTTCAGTCTTGTCGCGCTCGGCTATCTGGCCGGGCTCACCGGCTATCTCAAGCCGGCGAGTGGCGAGGGCATTTCCGAATTCGCCATCAACGTGGCGATGCCGCTGCTCTTGCTTCAGACGATGGTGAAGTCCGATTTCCACGGCGTCGCGCCATGGTCGTTGTGGGGCGCCTATTTCACGGCGTTCGCCATCACCTGGGCCGCCGGCCATCTGGTCACCACGCGGATATTCGGGCGAGACGCCCGCGCCGGCGTGGTCGGGGGCGTTTCGTCGGCCTATTCCAATGTGGTCCTGCTGGGAGCCCCCTTCATCCTCGGCATTTTTGGACAGGACGGGTTCGAGGTATTGTCGCTGCTGGTTTCCATTCACCTGCCGGTCACGATGGCCGCCTCGATCATCCTGTTCGAGATGTTCGGCCGCGGCGGCAACGAGCCTGTGCATCCGCTGCGCGTCATCCAGAGCTTCTTACGGCGGCTGTTCGTCAATCCGCTGATCATCGGCATCCTGGTGGGGCTTGCCTGGCGCATCACCGGGGCGCCGCTGCCCGATCTGGTCATGCGGCTGGTCGATGCGCTGGCCGCCACGGCAGGGCCGGTCGCGCTGTTCGCGATGGGGCTCAGCCTGCGCCGCTTCGGCATCTCCGGCAATGTCCTGCCGGCGCTCGCTTTGTCGGCGTTGAAGCTGTTCCTGATGCCGGGGCTGGTGCTCAGCCTGGTCTGGCTGTTCGGCCTGCCGCCTTTGACGGCGAAGGTGGCGGTCCTGGTGGCAGCGCTGCCGTCCGGCATCAATACCTATCTCATCGCCGTGCAGTTCAACACCGGCCAGGCGCTGGCATCGAACCAGATGACCATCGCCACGGCGAGCGCGGTGGTCACCACGGCTTTCTGGCTGACGGTGGTGGTCCACATTTTTGGATAAAACCGGGGCACTCGGGCCGGAATCCGGGAGGGCGTGCTCTCGCCTTCTCTGGCCCAACCCCTATATGCCATATTGCGATTGCTTGCCGGGCTCGCCCTAGGTAAAGAGCAATGCCCCAGCGTGCCGGCTTCGAGGGCCTTTGCGCACGCTCCACCGAAGAAATCAGCGACCGGCCCGCGCGCCGAACGGAGGTTAGACCATGCTTCAGAAAACCAGCCATTTCATGCGGCAGGCCAATCTCATCAACGGCGAATGGGTGCAGGCCGACAGCGGCCAGACGGTCGACGTCAACAATCCGGCCACCGGCCTCAAGATCGGCACCGTGCCGAAGTCGGGCAAGGCGGAGACCCGCCGCGCCATCGAGGCTGCCCATGAAGCCTTCAAGACCTGGCGCAAGACCACCGCGCTCGAGCGCTCGAAGCTGCTGCGCAAGCTGCATGACGCGATGATGGATAATCAGGACGTGCTGGCCGAGCTCTTGACCATCGAGCAGGGTAAGTCGCTGTTCGAATCCAAGGGCGAGATCGGCTCGGCCGCGTCCTACATACTCTGGTTCGCCGAGGAAGGCCGCCGCACCTATGGCGACGTCGTGCCGTCGCCGTGGGCGGACCGCCGCATCCTGGTGACCAAGGAGCCGGTCGGCGTCATCGCCGCCGTCACGCCGTGGAATTTCCCGTCCTCGATGCTCGCCCGCAAGCTCGGCCCGGCGCTGGCCGCCGGCTGCACCGCCGTGGTCAAGCCGGCGACGCAGACGCCTTATTCCGGCCTGGCCTGGGGCGCGCTCGCCGAGGAAGTCGGCTTCCCAAAGGGTGTCGTCAACATCCTGACCGGTGCCGCCGCCGAAATCGGCGACGAGATCTGCGCCAATCCGCTGGTGTCGAAGATCACCTTCACCGGCTCGACCGAAATCGGCAAGATGCTCATCCAGAAGGCGTCGGTGACCGTCAAGAAAGTGTCGATGGAACTCGGCGGCAATGCGCCGTTCATCGTCTTCGACGATGCCGATATCGAGCGTGCCGTCGCCGGCGCGATCACCGCCAAGTACCGCAACTCAGGCCAGACTTGCGTTTGCACCAACCGCTTCCTGGTTCAGGCCGGCGTCTATGACAAGTTCGTCGAAAAGCTCGCCGCCGCCAGCGACAATCTCAAGGTCGGTTCCGGCCTCGAAGAGGGCGTGCAGCAGGGGCCGCTGATCGACGAGAAGGCGGTCGAGAAGGTCGAGGAACTGATCGCCGACGCGACCTCCAAGGGCGGCAAGGTCGTCGCCGGCGGCAAGCGCCATGCGCTCGGCGGCTCGTTCTTCCAGCCGACCGTGATCGCGAACGCGACGCCGAAGATGCGCTTCATGAAGGAAGAGATATTTGGACCGGTCGCGCCAGTCTTCAAATTCGAGACCGAGGAAGAGGCAGTCACTCTGGCCAACGACACCGAATTCGGCCTTGCCTGCTATTTCTACACCGGCGATCTCGGCCGCGCCTTCCGGGTCATGGAAGGGCTGAAATACGGTATGGTCGGCGTCAATGAAGGCCTCATCACCACACCGGAAGCGCCGTTCGGCGGCGTCAAGGAATCGGGCCTCGGCAAGGAAGGCGGACATCAGGGCATCGAGGATTATCTCGACACCAAATATGTCTGCATCGGCGGCCTCGGCTTCTGATAGCCATCGGAAGAGCGGGGCAGGCGCAAGCCTGCCCTTTCGATACGTCAAACCCGGCCGAAAGACGCAACCGGCCGAAGTCGATAGATCAACGAACTGACTTTCGGGCATGACGATGAAGGACGGCGAGGTCTTCGGTACGACGCAGGCGGGCGATGCCGTCCGCCGCTTCACCATCCGTGGCGGCGGCCTCACCGCCAACATCATCGGGCTGGGCGCGATCATCCAGGATTTGCGCCTCTCCGGACATGATGCGCCGCTGGTGCTGGGCTACGACCGTTTCGAGCCCTACGAGACCGACAAGGCGTTCTTCGGCGCGGTCGTCGGGCGCTATGCCAACCGCATCCGCGACGGCCGCTTCACCATCGCCGGCAACCGCTACCAGACGGAACGCAACTTCCTCGACAAGCACACATTGCATGGCGGCTCTGAAGGCTACTTCCACCGGCCGTGGATCGTCTCGCTGCACGGCCGGGACTTCGTCACGCTGTCCCTGCATGACCCCGACGGCACGATGGGCTTTCCCGGCGCGCTCGACGTGACCTGCACCTACCGGCTAAAAATCCCGGGTACGCTCAGCGTCGAGTTGACCGCGACCTCAGAGGAGCCGACACTGTGCAATCTCGCGCAGCATTCCTATTTCAACCTCGACGACGGCGGCGCCGGCGATATCCTCGACCACCGGCTGATGCTCAATGCCGGCGCCTACACGCCAATCGACGGCGAGATGATCCCGACCGGCGCGGTCAAGCCGGTCGACGGCACGCCCTTCGACTTCCGCCAGGCGCGACCGCTGCGCATGGAGAGCGAGGGCGAGCAGCTTCCCTACGACCTGAATTTCTGCCTCGCCCCGACACGCGGGCCGCTGAAGCAGGCTTCCTGGGCGCAAGGCGCGACTTCCGGCGTCGAGATGGAGGTGTGGACCACCGAGCCCGGCCTGCAGCTCTATACCGGCCAGTATTTGACGCCGTCCTCAGCGGGACTGGAGGGTCGCCAGTACAAAGCGTTCTCGGGCTTCTGCCTGGAGGCGCAGGTCTGGCCGGATGCACCGAACCGGCCGTATTTCCCACAAGCGACGCTGTGGCCCGGGCAAATCTACCATCAGGTGACGGAATATCGGTTCCGCCTGCCTTAACCGTCAAATGCCACTCGAAGGGTTTCGAACGGAGCGAGCGCGCCGCGCACCTGCACGACGGCGGCGGCGACGCGATGCGCGCGCAGTGCGGCGTCCACCGGGGCATGGCCGGCGAGTCGGGCGGCGAGGTAGCCGCCATTGAAGGAATCGCCGGCGCCGGTGGTGTCCACAGGGGTCGCGACGTGGACCGCCGGAACCGGGTGAAAGGCTCCGTTCGTCGCGATAAGCGCCGCTTCCTCGCCGTTCTTGACGACGACTTCACCGGCCAGCTTTCCGAGCCGCTCCGCGGTCGCCTGCGACGTGGTATCGCCGAACAGCATCTGCTCGTCGGGAAAGGTCGGCAGGGCGATGTCGGTGCCGGCAAGCGCTTCGAGGATCGCGGCTTGCGCGTCCTCGCGGTTGCGCCACAGGCGTGGCCGGTAGTTGGGATCGAAGGCGACAAGCGAGCCGGCCGCGCGGGCCTTGGCCACCGCCGCCAGCAATGTCTTGCGCGCGGCGTCGTCCAGAATTGCCAAGGTGATTCCGGAAAAATAGACAAGCGCTTGGTTTTCCAGGCTTTTTGCCAGGGCGGCTGGGTCCGAAGCGAGCTGCCTGGCGGCCGCGTCGGCGCGCCAGTAGGTGAAGGCGCGTTCGGCGCCGGTCAGCGTGATGGCATAGAGGCCGGGCCGGGCTCCCGTGATGATCGGGCTCTGGCCGATGCCGATGCCGTTTTCGGCGAAGAAAGCAATCTGTGCCTGCGAGAACGGGTCGTCGCCGAAGGCCGAGACATAGGTCGCCGGCCGGTCGTTGCTCAGCGCATGCAGCGCCCACAGCGTGTTGAACGTGTCGCCGGCAAAGCCCATGCGCCAGTTCGGCCCGGCCTGGCCTGACAGTTCGAGCATGCACTCACCGATCGAGGCGATTCCCGTCATGTATCTCCCTCCAGGCAATTTTGCTGCTGTAGCTTTTTGCGATCGGCAGCGCCATGCTTGGCGCAGGCCGTTTTTTGCGCCAGAAGCGTTTTCCCCCGTGGGACGCGATCCGCCCGCTGCAACGTTATCTTGGAAAAGGAACCGGTTTGGCATCCCTATGGCGTTATCTTCTCGCGGGCCTCGGTCTGGCCGCCTTGCTGGTCGGCATCCTGGCGATCGTCTACCTGACCGCTCCGCAGACGGCGCCGGGTGCCGACACGTCGCGCTCGAAGACGACGGCGAACGGGCTGTTCGTCGCCAGTTTCCAGCCGGAACGGGGCGTCATCAGGCAAGGCGAATTGCAGTCCTGGCTGCTGACGCTGAAAACAGTCAAGGGGGCTCCTGTGGAAGGGGCGGCGATCACGGTTTCCGGCGGCATGCCGCTGCACAATCACGGCCTGCCGACCAGTCCGCAGGCGACCGACTATCTGGGCAAGGGGCGCTACCGCATCGACGGGCTGAAGTTCACCATGAGCGGCTGGTGGCAGCTGCGCTTTGCCATTTCCGCGGCGGCCGGCTCCGATACGGTCGTCTTCAATGTGGTGTTGTGAGCAGCCGATGAGGCGCCTTGCCAGTCTTTCATGCGTTCTCGCTCTTGGCGCGTTTGCCGTGCTGGCCGGCTGCGGCAAGCCGCAGTTTTCCGATGGCGAGAAGAAAACCATCGCCTCGCTGGCGTTGAACACGTTGCCGGCGTTGAAGCCCGACACTACCAACCGTTTTGCCGACGTACCTGCCGCCGCGGCACTTGGTTCGACGCTGTTCTTCGATCAGGGCATGAGCCGCGACGGGACGGTCTCCTGCTCGACCTGCCACAAGATCGATCGCCAGTTCCAGGACGACCTGCCGCAGGCGGTTGGCATCGGCCGCACCAACCGGCGCACCATGCCGCTGGCGGGTGTCGCGCGCGGTCCGTGGTTCTTCTGGGACGGGCGCCGCGATAGCCTGTGGGCGCAAGCGCTGACGCCGCTCGAAAATCCGCTCGAGCAGGGCGGCAACCGCGCCGCCTTCGCGCATTACATCAAGAAGCGTTTCGGCGAGCGCTACGAGCGCATCTTCGGGCCGCTGCCTGATCTTTCGAGCGTGCCCGCCAATGCCAGTCCGCTCGGCACCGATGCCGAGAAAGCAGCCTGGAATGCCATGCACGACAGCCAGGCCGAGGACGTCAATCGCGTCTTTGCCAATATCGGCAAGGCGATCGCCGCCTTCGAGCGATCCATCGAGCCCCCGCAGACGCGCTTCGACCGTTTTGCAATCGATCTGGCGTCGGGCGCCAAGCCGCAGGGCGACGATGCGTTTTCGCCTGAGGAGATCCTCGGGCTGAAGCTGTTCATCGGCAAGGCCAATTGCGTGACCTGCCACAACGGCCCGCGCTTCACCGACAACAGTTTTCACAACACCGGTGTGCCGCCGGTTGCCGATCTGCCGCCGGACCGCGGACGAATCGACGCGGTGGCGCAGGTCGAGGTCGATCCGTTCAACTGCTTCGGCGCTTTCCGCGACGGTGACGACAGCGCCTGTCGTGAACTGCGCTTCATGGTCAAGACAGGGCCGGAACTGATCCGTGCCTACAAGACGCCGTCTCTGCGGGGTGCAGCGACGCGACCGCCCTATATGCATGCCGGGCAGTTTTCGTCGCTGGACGAGGTGGTGGCGCATTATTCGAAGGCGCCGGCGAGTGTCGAAGGCGTGTCGGAAGTCCACCCGCTGCAGCTTTCAGACCGTGAACGCGCCGCACTGGTGGCGTTTTTGAAGACGCTGGCCGAGTGAGTTAGCGGTCCTTGACCGTCTCCATCGCCACGAAGGTCGAGGTCTGGGCGACGTGGGGGAGCGCCGAGATACGCTCGCCGAGCACGCGCCGATAGGCGGCGATGTCGGTGGTACGGACCTTCAGAAGATAGTCGAAGCTCGACGCCATCATGTGGCACTGCTCGATCTCCGGCACGGCCTGGACGGCGCGGTTGAAAGCGTCAAGGGCGGCCGAACGGGTGTCGGACAGTTTCACCTGGACGAAGGCGACATGGCCTTCACCCATGCGCTCACGATCAATGATCGCCTGGTAGCCGCGGATGAAGCCGTCCATCTCCAGCCGCTTGACCCGCGCCTGCACCGGTGTCTTCGACAGGCCGACCTTGCCGGCCAGTTCCGACATTGAAAGCCGCCCATCGCGCGCCAATGCCGACAGGATATTCCGGTCGATGCGGTCCAATTGGTCTTCGGTCATCGATTTGACGGTCATATTGGTGAGGAGTTGGCGCAAATGATAGATCAATCAGCCTGCCTTGTCGATTTCTTTGGACCGACCGAAATCCGCAATTGTGCTAGCTTGCGCCATTCGGTCCGGTGACCGCCGGCCCGCTCCCTCTTGCTCGTTCACAGGACCGCCATGCCAGCGCTCGATGCCATCCGCCAGCAGATCCGTGCCAACTATCTGCCCGCCGAAGACGCGGCCGTGAAGCGGCTGGCCGAGGCGACAGAACTGTCGACGAAGGACCGCAACGCGATCTCGGCCCGTGCGGCCGATCTGGTGCGGGCGGTGCGCGGCTCCTCCGATCCCAGGCTGATGGAGGTCTTTCTCTCCGCCTACGGCCTGTCGACCAAGGAGGGCGTGGCGCTGATGTGCCTGGCCGAAGCGTTGCTGCGCGTGCCCGACACCGAGACGATGGACGATCTGATCGCCGACAAGATCGCGCCGCATGACTGGTCAGCGCATTCGGGCGGCTCGAGTTCGATCTTCGTCAACGCCTCGACCTGGGCGCTGATGCTGACCGGGCGTGTGCTCGACGAAGGCGAGGGTGGCATCGAAGGCACGCTGCGCGCCATGGTGCGCAGGCTCGGTGAGCCGGTCATCCGCAAGGCGGTCGCGGCAGCGATGCGCGAAATGGGCGAGCAGTTCGTGCTTGGCCGCAGCATCGCCGAGGCGGTCAAGCGCGGCCGACCGATGACGCAGAAGGGCTATCTCTATTCCTTTGACATGCTGGGCGAGGCGGCCCGCACCGAGGCCGACGCGCTGCGCTATCACAAGGCCTATGCCGACGCCATTTCCTCGCTCGACTCCGGTTCCAATGGGCCGGACATCCGCCAAAACCACGGCATCTCGGTCAAGCTGTCGGCGCTGCATCCGCGCTATGAGGTGGCGCAGAAGGAAACGATGCTGCCGGTCATGGCCGAGCGGCTTCTGTCGCTGGCGTTGGCGGCGCGGCATTCGCGCATGGGCCTCAACATCGACGCCGAGGAGGCCGATCGCCTCGACCTGTCGCTCGACGTCATCGAGCGCGTGCTGGCAGAGCCGGAGCTTGCCGGCTGGAACGGCTTTGGCGTCGTCGTCCAGGCCTATGGCCCGCGCGCCGCCTTCACCATCGACTGGCTCTACGCGCTGGCGAAAAAGTACGACCGCACCATCATGGTGCGGCTGGTCAAGGGCGCCTATTGGGACACCGAGATCAAGCGGGCGCAGACGCTCGGGCTCGACGGCTATCCGGTCTTCACCCGCAAGGCCAACACCGACGTCTCCTACATGGCCTGCGCGAAGAAGCTGCTGTCGATGACCGGCCGCGTCTATCCGCAATTCGCCACCCACAACGCCCATACCGTGGCCGCCATCCTGTCGATGGCGACGAACCGCGATGCCTTCGAGTTCCAGCGCCTGCACGGCATGGGCGAGGCACTGCACGAGACGGTGCGCCAGGCCGAAGGCACGCGCTGCCGCATCTATGCGCCGGTCGGCGCCCATTCCGACCTGCTGGCCTATCTGGTCCGCCGGCTGCTGGAGAACGGCGCCAACTCCTCCTTCGTCCACCAACTCACCGATGAGGAGGTCGAGCCGGAGGATATCGCCCGCGATCCATTGGAAACGGTCGAGAAGCAGGGACCGGCCGCCAATCCGGCTATCGCCCGGCCCTTTGCCATCTTCGGTGGCGGACGCCGCAACTCCAGGGGATTCGACATCACCGATACGGTGACGCTGGCTGCGATCGAAAAGGCGAAGGCGAAATTTGCCGGGTCGGACCGCTGGCACGCCAAGCCGATCACCCGCGCCGCCGGCTACGGCAAGCAGCGTCCGATCACCAATCCAGCGAAGCCAGACGAAGTGGTGGGTTCTGTCCACGAGGCGGACGCCAAGCAGGTCGCGACCGCCGTGCGCATCGCGGTAGAGGCGCAGCCGGCATGGGCGAAACGCCCCGCCGCCGAGCGCGCCGCGATCCTCAACCGCGCCGCCGACCTCTATGAAGCCAATGCCGTCGAGTTCTTCGCGCTGGCCACACGCGAGGCCGGCAAGTCACTCGCCGATGGTGTCGCCGAGGTGCGTGAGGCGGTCGACTTCCTGCGCTATTACGCCGCCGAGGCGGTCAATGCCGAGAGCGGCACGCAGGCACGCGGCGCGATCGTCTGCATCTCGCCGTGGAATTTCCCGCTCGCCATCTTCACCGGCCAGATCGCGGCCGCGCTGGTCACCGGCAATTCGGTCGTTGCCAAGCCGGCCGAGCAGACGCCGCTGATCGCCTTCCGCGCCGTCGAAATGCTGCGCGAGGCCGGCGTGCCGGAAGACGTCATCCAGTTGCTGCCGGGCGATGGTCCGTCGGTCGGCGGCCCGCTGACCGCCGATCCGCGCATTGCCGGCGTCTGCTTCACCGGCTCGACCGAGGTCGCCAAGCTGATCGAGAAGCAGCTGGCCGAGACCGCCGCGCCCGACGCCATGCTGATCGCCGAGACCGGCGGGCTGAATGCGATGATCGTCGATTCCACAGCGCTTCCCGAACAGGCGGTGCGCGACATCCTTGCCTCGGCCTTCCAGAGCGCCGGCCAGCGCTGCTCGGCACTGCGCGTGCTCTACGTGCAGAAGGACGTCGAGAAGAAGATGCTGGAGATGCTGAAGGGCGCCATGGAGGCACTCAACCTCGGCAACCCCTGGCAGATTTCGACCGATGTCGGTCCGGTCATCGACGACGAGGCGCAGGCCTCGATCCGCGACTATTGCACGAAAATGGGTCTGCAGGGTCGGCTGATCGCCAAGCTCGAAGCGCCGAAGAATGGCCGCTTCGTCGCGCCGCATGTGTTTCGGGTCAAGGGCATCGAGGAGATGGAGCGCGAGGTGTTCGGCCCGGTGCTGCATGTCGCCACCTTCGACGCCGACGAGATCGACGCCGTCATCGCCGCGATCAACCGCAAGGGCTATGGCCTGACCTTCGGCCTGCACACCCGCATCGAGGGCCGCGCCCAGCATTTCGTCGACGGCATCCACGCCGGCAACATCTATGTCAACCGCAACCAGATCGGCGCCGTGGTCGGCTCGCAGCCCTTCGGCGGCGAGGGGCTGTCCGGCACCGGACCGAAGGCCGGCGGGCCACATTATCTGAGGCGCTTCCGCAAAGGGCCGGAGGCGGGCACGCATATCGAGGACGGCCATAAGGTGACGGCGACCGAGCTTGCCGACAATCTGCCCGATCCGACGCTTGGCGGCTGGTCGACGCGGCCCGATCGTGTGGCCATCCTGCGCAAGCATCTGCGCGGCAAGGGTGCGGCGGCCATCGGGGCTGCCGCCAGCATCGATTTCGGCCAAGTCGACCTACCCGGGCCGACCGGCGAAGCCAACACGCTTTCGCTGTCGCCACGGGGCCGGGTGCTCTGCCTCGGTCCCGATCAGGACACGTTGCTGGCGCAGGCGATCCAGGCACTCGCCGCCGGCAACGCGGTGCTCGCCGTCGCGCCAGGGGCGCCGGCGGCACTGTCGGCGCTGACCGGCAAGGGCCTGCCGCTGGCGGCCATCGACGGCCGTCCCGATCCGGTCGAGGCGCGTTCGCTACGCGTCGACGTCGTCGCCTTCTCCGGCACGCCCGAGGCCGCGCGCATCGTGCGCAAGGTGATCGCCGAGCGAAGCGGCCCGATCGTGCCTTTGGTCAGCGAGGTGCTCAACCCGGCGGCCTATGCGCATGAGCGTGCTGTCTGCGTCGACACCACGGCGGCGGGCGGCAATGCCAGCCTGCTGGCCGCGGCCTAGGTTTTCGTACTTCGCTCGCCTGCGTCGAGTTGCAAAGGAAAAGCTGCCGGATGAACATGGGTGGCAATTCGAGCGGGCGAGGCCGATCAGATGGAAGACACGTCCCCACCGTTTGAGCTGCCGCGCGTGGCGGTGGTCATTACCTGCTACAATTACCGCCCATACGTCGAACAGGCGATCCGCTCGGTGTTGGCGCAGACCTACCGGAACTGGGACTGCGTCATCGTCGACGATGCCTCGACCGACGGCTCGGCCGAACATGTCCGCGAACTCCTCCAGGCGATTGGCAACCCGCGCCTGCGGCTGCTGGCGCGCTCGGAGAATGGCGGGCAGATCGCGGGATTTCGCGATGGCTTTGCCGCGACCGACGCGCCTTTCGTTGCATTCCTCGATGCCGACGATATCTGGCTGCCGAATTTCTTGCTTGCGCATCTGTCGGCGCATCTGAACCCGACGCGAACGGCGTCGCTATCCAGCTCGGATGTTTTCTTCGTCGATAGCGAGCGGACCTTGCTCGCGAGCACCTATGTCGTGCTGCGCAAGCCGCGACCGGAACCGGAGGCGGCCGGGATCGGCATTCCGGCCTTCAGGCAGCTTGGCGCGATGGCTGGCGAGCTTGCCTATCAATCGGACCATCCGGTGACCTATTTCGGACCCGGCGCCTATGGCTGGATGTGGGCGCCGACCTCGTCGATGGTTTTCCGGCGCGGTGCGCTGGAACCGGTTCTGGCGTTCCCGTTTCGGGTGAAGACAGGGACCGACTACTTTGCCGCGACATGCGCGCATCTGGCCGCTGGCAGCCTGATCCTGTCCGAGAGTCTCGGCCTTTATCGTCTGCATGGCGCCAACGCATCGGCCGGCGCTGCCTATGCCGGCGGCCATGTGCAGCAATCGCTGGCCTATCTTGCCCACGAAGCGACCATGGGCGCGGATGTCCTCGATTATGTGCTGGCCCATGCGGAGCGGCTACGCGCCATCAACGGCAGGGATTTCGTGCCCGGGTTCCTTGCGCAGCATGTCCGGCGGTTCGGCACTCTGGCCGCCGATCCCCGGCTGACGCCGTTTCTCAGTAGCAAGAACCGCCGGCGACAGTTGCGCAAGCGCTTCACGCGGAGAGTGCGGCGGCTGTTCGGTTGGGCGCCACGCTGACACGCGTTGCCCGGCGAACCTTCAGATCTCCTCGGGCGCGCAGCCGAATTTCAGCAGATTGCCATGCGGGTCCCGGAGGTAGAACTCCTTCATGTTCCATGGCCGCACGGTGAACGGGCTGAGTTTCTCGACGCCGCGCGCTGAAAATTCGGCGTGCAGCGCCGGCACCTCGCCACCCCTGATGTAGCAGGACGAAACTTCGGGCAGTTTGAGGTCGTCGCTCTTCCAGAAATGGATCTCGATTTCGCCACGGCGCACGATCAGATAGTCGTCCATCTCCGGCCCGACGATGCCGAAGCCGAGCTCATCGCAATAGAAATCGCGCGTCGCCGCGATGTCGGGCGAGGGCAGGACCGGGATGCTACGGGCCGGGTCGGCCGCGGGCGATGCCATCTCAGGCGCCTTCGACGACGGAAAAGCCCTCGAATTGCGGATGGCCGAGATAATGGACTTTTGTCGTGCCGGTGTTGCGGTGCGCGGCGCGGAAATTCTCCGACTTGGTCCAGGCGACGAAATCATCGTGGCTCGCCCACACCGTGTGCGAGGCAAACAGCGTGTAGCCTTCAGCTTCGTTGACCGGGCCGCGCAGCAGATGGAATTCCCGAAAACCTTTCATCTCCGAAAGGCTGGAATCACGGTTCTTCCAGACGTCCTCGAAGGCGGTTTCCGAGCCGTTCTGGACCTTGAAGCGGTTCATGGCGATGTACATGGGGTTCCTTTCAAAATGGCGAGCCAAGATTGTCTCAAAACGGCCCGATCGCACCGGTGAATTCCAGACTGTTCCCGACCTTTGCCGGGATGGGAGGGAAGGGCGCCGCCTTGCGAACGAAGCCGAGAACGATCTGGTCGAAAGTTGTCGAGCCTGAACTTTCGACGACACGCAGTTCATCGACGTTGCCCTGTCTGCCGATGACGAAGGTGACAACGGTGTTGGTGCGCGCCGTCGCTTGTAGCGAAGGCGGTACTGCTCGATAGACGCGGCCAAGTTTTCTGATGACGTCGCTACGGTAGCTCGCTTCCGCGACTGTCCCCACCTCGTTCTGCTTCCGGCCCTTGCTCGCCGTCCGCTCGGAGCGGTTCCGGCCATCCGTGGTGCCGCTCTTGTCTTCCGCCTCGCGGGATTTTTCGAAGACCGGTCTGGCGGTCGGAATAGGCGGTTGTGCGGGAACGGGAGGAGGGCTTTCGGTCTGGGTTTCTGTGGGCGCCGGCTTCTTGTCATCCTGAACGACGCTCTCTGCGTCGTCACGCGGGGCGCTGACGACAAGTATGTCAGGCTGAATCGGCTTTCTTTCGACCGCTTCCGGCGAAGGCTGTGGTTTCGGCGCCTCGGCGGGTCGAACCGGCGCTGTCGGCTGCGCTGGCTTGGGCGGCTGCGGGGCCGCCACCAAGGCGACATTCACGGCTGACGGTTCCGAGTTGAGCGCACTGCCCACGACGTTGGCGCCGGACCTGTCGCTGCCCTCCGTTTGGGCCGAATCCTGAAAATCGTTTCTTGCCGCCGGTGATATCAGCAAGGTCGCCGCCAACGCGCCATGGATCAAGCATGAGGCCGCGATCGCCACTGTCCACCTGCTGTTCTCGCCGCGCGGCCGGAGGTCGGCCAGCGACTCGCCCGGAGCCACTGTCAATTCGCTGCTGGTGTCGGAGATTTGGGGGATGTCCTGCATGGCGCGGGCGGAAAATTGCCGCGACCTGTGCGAGATTGTCAAATCAAGATCGGTTGCCTGCCACGGCAGCGGACCGGAGACGGGCCAAGCCGCGGTGTCTTCCATGAAGGCGGGATGCAGTCCCACTGTCGCCCTCAGACGCCGAAAGCAATGCCGGTCTTTGTCTCGGTCTTCATCTTGCGCATGCAGGCGCCCGGCTCGACGCCGCTGCCCGCGCATTCGGTTGCGCTGTTGATCAGCACGCGACTGACCTTGGCGCAGTCCGTTCCCGCCAGGTCGAAGCGCGTCACCTTGGTCTTGCCGTTGGGCAGGTCCTTGAAATCGAGCACGGTCAGCCGGTCGACGACGCCGGCGTCGTTGAACAGCGCAATCTCGAACGCCGCCTTGGTAAGGTCGGCGCCTAGTGCATTGTTGACCACGAAGGTCAGCCGGCAGCCCTTCTCGGAGGGCTGCGCGCCGTTGAGTTCGAGCGTGAGGACAGGGGCCGGCGCGGACTGGGTCCACGCCGGCACCGTCGCAAGCGACATCGCCAGCGCCGAGGTCAGCAGACGAAGCGATGTCGTCAAGTTCATTCGTCAGCCTCCAAAGCCCATGGTTGCCGCCAGCTTCAGCGTGACGCCGGGTTCGTAGAGGACGGCGGTGGTGCTTCCGTTCAGCGGATTGGTATATTTGACATCGAACAAATTGTCGGCGCGGAAGTCCACCTTCAAATTGTCGGTCGCCTGGTAGCTGGCGAAGGCGTTGACCAGCGTATAATTCTTGGCCACGGGATTGCCCTTGGGCTTGCCGTTGTATTGCACTTCGCCGCCCACGGTCAGCTTGTCCTCGAGGAAGCGAACGCCAAGCTGCGCCGTCACCTGGGAGGACGGGATGGTGGCGAGGTCGGCCCGCTCGCCTTCATACGAGATGGTGTGACCGTTGATGATCGAGGCCGAGAGCCCGGCATAACCCCAGCCGGCGTCGTAGACGCTTTCCAGTTCGAAGCCGTTGATCTTGGCCTTGGCGAAGTTCTGGTACTGGAAGCAGATCGGAATGCCCGGGCCGAATGGGCAACCGCTGGTCGGGTCGAAGGGCGAGAGCGTCACGCCCTCGATGTAGTCGTCGACATTGTTGTTGAAGTAGGCGGCCTTCAGTCGCAGCGCGTCGCCGGCTTCGAGAATGTCGTTCTGCTTGTAGTTGATACCGAACTCGGTGGTCTTGCCGGTTTCGGGCCGCAGATTGGGATTGGGCAGGAACGGGAAGCTGACGCCGGCCGGATGGTTGCCGCTGATCAGCGTTTCGGTCAGCGACGGCGATCGGTAGCCTTCCGCATAGGTGCCGTAGAACTGCAGACCGGCGAGGCCGGCGCTTTCGAATGGCGAGACACCGACGGTGATGCGCGGCGACAGCCTGTCGCCGGATGTTTCGTTGCTCGAGTCCTTCAGGCTGTAGTTGTCATAGCGCAGGCCGGTGATGACTTCGAGCCAGTCCCAGGTCAGCTTGTCCTGGACGTAGCCGCCGGAGACGTTGCGCTTGCCCGACGGCGTATAGAAACTGTCGCCGCCGGCCGTGCCGCCCGTCTCGACATTGTCGCCCACCCAGTCGCCGCCATAGGTCAACTCATGCGCGATGCCCGCGGTCTCGAAGCGTGACGTGTTCCAGATGTCGATGCCTGTGGTGCCGACATCGAAGGTCGATATCGAGCCCGCCGGCAGCACCACGGGAAGGCCGGTGACCGGATCGAACCGGTTTTGCGCAACAAGTGTCGTCAGATCGAGGTTGGTCTTGTTGTAGGAGGCGTTGATGTGGAGGTCGAGCCAGCTCTTGGCGTCGTCGGTGATCTTGTAGCGAGCGGTGAAGGTGTTCGACTTCAAGTCGACATCGTTCGCCGGCACGCCGCTGCTGGTCTCTGTCCATCCGTCGCTCGAGCCGACCCAGCCGAGCTTCAATTCGCTGTTTTCGCTCGGGCGGATCGTGGTCTTGAGCAGGCCGCTCAATACGTCGAAGCCGGTGCCGGCAACGGTGTCGCCGCCGCCATTCTTGTAGTCGTCATAGTTGCGGTAGACGATGTTGCCCAGCACATCCCAGTTTTCGTTGAAGCGGTGAGCGCCGCTGGCACTGGTGGTCCAGCCCTTGCCGTTGCTTTCATAGCGCCCGGTGACGGAGCCGGCCCAGGTTTCCTCTGGCTTGAGGAAGTCCTCGACGTCTTTGGTGTCGAAGAAGACGACGCCACCGATGGCGCCGGAACCATAGGTGTTAGCGACCGGGCCGCGGATGACGTCGACGGATTTGATGAGCTCGGGATCGACATAGAAGGTCGATTGCGTGCCGTGGTCGGAGCGCTGGAAATTCTGCCTGGCACCGTCGACGATGACGGCGACTCGGCCGAAATCCTGCAGGCCGCGGATGTTGATGCTGGAGCTGACGCGCCGTGCGTCGGCCTGTACCGCGACGCCCGGCACGCCGAGCAGCATCTCGTTTGGCGTCGTCGCCATGCGGCGGTCGAGCTGTTCGCGGTCGACATGGCTGGCCGAGGCCAGCGATTCGATCGCCGTTTCGCCGGTGCGGCTTATGACAAGGATCTTGTCGAGCAGTGTTGCGCCTGCCTCGGCAGGCTTAGGCTCTTCCGTCTTCTTCGGCTCATCCGTCTGGTCAGCCGCCGGTTGGGCGGCCTGCTGGGCATTGGCGGGCGGTGCGAACAATGCGATTGCCGCCGCACCTGCCAGCAATGTGGCCACTCCCTTTGCCATCGATCGATGCGCCGGGCCAGCGCTGTCCGCCAGGCCCAGTCCCCAATTCGCCAACCCCATGCCCCAACTCCAAAAATCCAGGTTCGATGCTGGCTGGCCCGGGGCTCGCTGGCATTTTTTCATTGCGTTCCGGCGTCTTAAATGTTGACTCATTTAGTCCGGTATTGCACTGACTAGTAAACATGATTATTCAAGTCAAGAAATGAATCGGCATTTTACGCAGGCGCCCGGCCAGGTGGCCGGCACAGGAAAGGGACCGACCAGATGAACACGCACAATCCCAGTGACTTCCGCTATCGCGTCCGCCGCTCCGACGACACATCAGCCCGTTTCGACCGGGTTCCGCTGGCGGTGCGGACGCTCTCCAGCAACACGCTGTTCCAGGGCGAGCACGAGATCGGCATCGAGCATCATGGCGCGCTCTACCGGCTGAAGATCACCCGCCAGGGCAAGCTTATCCTCAACAAGTAAGGTACCGACATGGACCAGCGCGTGAAACCTTCCCCGCATGAAATCCGGCGGGCGCGGGAAGACAATCCCAAAACGCGCGAGCGCGATCTCGCCGCCGAGCTCGGCATTTCGGAGGCCGAACTCGTCGCGGCGCATTGCGGCGAAGGCGTTGTTCGCGTCGAGCCGCGCGTCAACGATCTCCTGACCGGCCTCGAAGCCGTTGGCGAGGTGATGGCGCTGACTCGCAACGAAAGCGCGGTGCACGAGAAGATAGGCATCTACGACAAGGTCGTCACCGGCAACCACAATGCCATGGTGTTAGGCGAGAACATCGACCTGCGCATCTTCCCGAAAGTCTGGGCGCACGGCTTTGCCGTCGAAAAGCGCGATGGCGGCGACATCCGCCGCAGCCTGCAGTTCTTCGACGCGGCCGGCGAAGCCGTGCACAAGGTGCATCTGCGGCCCGCATCCAACCTCTATGCCTATCAGAAGCTGGTGGCGGGGCTGGAATCGTCGAACCAGGAACCGACCGTGGCGGTCTCGGCAAGCGGCGCCGAGGAGGAGAACGAGGTCCAGGGTGCCGCTGCCAGTGTCGACGATCTGCGCGATCAGTGGAGCAGGCTGACCGACGTGCACCAGTTCTTCGGCATGCTGAAGACGCTCAAGCTCAGCCGCCGCCAGGCGGTGCGCATGGTCGGTCAGGACTATGCCTGGCTGGTCGACAACGACGCTGTCAGCGCCATGTTCCATCATGCCGCCGCCGGTGAAATGCCGATCATGTGCTTTGTCGGCAATCGCGGCTGCATCCAGATCCATTCCGGCCCGGTCAAGTCGATCAAGCCGATGGGGCCTTGGATCAATGTGCTCGACGAGACCTTCCATTTGCATCTGCGGACCGACCACATCCACGAGGTCTGGGCCGTGCGCAAGCCGACCAAGGACGGCCATGTGACTTCGCTCGAGGTTTATGGCGCCGACGGCAAGATGATCATCCAGTTCTTCGGCAAGCGCCATGAGGGCGAGGGCGAGCGCGACGACTGGCGCTTCCTGGCCGAGAACCTGCCGCGCATCCCAAGCCCGACCGCGGCCTAGAGCGGTTCAACGTTTGATAGAATGGTTGAGCCGCTCTAACTCTTTGTTTTTACGCAATTCCGGGCGGAAAGCCGCTACGCACTTTTCCTGGAATTGCTCTAAGGAAACATGACGATGATTTCATTGCCCCGGTTGTTTCGTGCGACGCTTGTCCCGGCGATCGGCCTCTCGCTGCTTCTCGCCGTCTTGCCGGCCCGCGCGAGCGAAACCGTTGCCGCCTTTGCCGACACATCCAGGATCGCGGCGATCGGCGGTTCGATCACCGAGATCGTCTATGCGCTTGGCCAGCAGAGCCATTTGGTCGCGCGCGACTCGACAAGCCGCTATCCCGAGGCGGCGCTCCAACTGCCTGATGTCGGCTATATGCGTCAGCTGTCACCGGAAGGCGTGCTGTCGGTCAATCCGTCGGGAATCCTGGCGCTGCATGGCAGCGGCCCGAAGGAAGCCGTCGACGTGCTGAAGAAAACCAGCATCCCTTTCATAGAGGTGCCGGAACGCTACAGCCATGAGGGCATCCTCGAAAAGATACGCATCGTCGGCAAGGCGCTTGGCGCCGAGGACAAAGCCGAGACACTGGCGGGCGAAGTCGACGCCAAGCTGAAGGCGGCGGAGAAACAGACGGCCTTGATCAAGGAGCGCAAGCGCATCCTGTTCGTACTGTCGATACAGGGTGGCAAGATCCTTGCCGCCGGCAGCGAGACCGCCGCCGACGGCATCGTCAAGCTGGCCGGCGCCGTCAACGCCGTCGAAGGCCTTTCCGGCTACAAGCAAATGTCGGACGAGGCGATCGTCACCGCCAGGCCTGATGTCATCCTGATGATGAAGAATGCCGGACCGGCCGTGTCCGACGACGAGTTGTTTTCGCACCCGTCCATCGCCTCGACGCCGGCGGGGAACACTCGCAAGGTGGTTCGGATGGATGGCGGCTACCTGCTCGGCTTCGGGCCGCGCACGGCCGACGCCATCCACGATCTTGCCGTCTCGCTTTATGGCGGCCAGGTCACGGACTGAGCGGATGGCGGATCAGTCGATCGCTGGCGTGGCGGGCGGGATGGCGACGGCAGCCGAAGGCGACCGCTCGGCGCGTGCGCGCCTCGTCATCCTGCTTTTGTGCCTAGCGCTTGGCGTCTCGATTTTCCTGTCACTGACCTCAGGCGCGTCCGACGCCTCGGCCGTCGGCGTCATCGGCGACTGGCTGTTCGGTTCGGTGCCGGGCGACGCGGCGTTGAACGCCCGCGACCAGCTGATCGTCTGGGACATCCGCATGCCGCGCGTGCTGCTCGGCGTGCTGATCGGGGCGGCACTCGCCGTGTCGGGCGCAGTGATGCAAGGGCTGTTCCGCAATCCGCTCGCCGACCCCGGCCTCATCGGCGTCTCGGCAGGCTCCAGCCTCGGCGCGGTCGCTGTCATCGTGCTCGGTGCGACAGTCCTGGCGCCGGTAACCGCCTTGCTCGGTACGCTTGCGCTGCCGCTGGCGGCCTTCGTCGGCGGTCTTGCCACGACACTGGTGCTTTATCAGGTTGCCACGCGGCGCGGGCAAACCTCGGTTGCCACCATGCTGCTCGCCGGTATCGCGCTGGCGGCGCTTGCCATGGCGCTGACCGGTATCCTGATCTTCATGGCCGATGACCGGCAGCTGCGCGACCTGACTTTCTGGCAGCTCGGCTCACTGGCCGGCGCGACCTGGCAGAAGATCGGTTCCGTCGGGCCGGTCATCGGGCTGGCGCTGGCGGCGATGCCGTTCCTGGCGCGGGGTCTCAATGCGCTGACGCTCGGCGAGGCGACCGCCGGCCATCTCGGCATTCCAGTCCAGCGGCTGAAATACACGGCGATCGTTGGTGTTTCGGCGGCGGTGGGCGCCTCCGTCGCGGTCAGCGGCGGCATCGGCTTCGTCGGCATCGTGGTGCCGCATCTGCTGCGGCTCTTGATCGGGCCCGACAATCGCTATCTGCTGCCGGCCTCGGCCTTGCTCGGCGCCTCGCTGCTTTTGCTGGCAGACGCCGTTGCCCGCACCATCGTCGCGCCCGCCGAACTGCCGATCGGCATCGTCACCGCGATCGCCGGCGCGCCGTTCTTCCTCTGGATCCTGCTGCGCAAGCGCAGCATCGTCGACCTGTGAGGGCCGGATGATCGAGGCAAGGGATGTTTCGGTGGCGATCGCTGGCAAACCTATCGTTACCGGTGTCGATTTCGATGCGCGGCCGGGCGAAGTGGCCGCCATTGTCGGCCCCAACGGGTCCGGCAAGACGACCTTCCTCAAGGCCCTGTCGGGAGAGCTTGCCTATACGGGCAGCATTGCCCTCAACGGCCGCGACATGTCGGCGATGAGGCCGGTCGAGGCCGCGACGCAGCGAGCGGTGCTGCCGCAGGCGACGACGCTGTCCTTCCCCTTCACGGTGCGGGAGGTGGTCAAGCTTGGCCTCGTCGGCGGCCGTTCGGGTGTCTTGCCAGGCGAGGACGCGCGGCTGCCTGAACGCGCACTGGCGCGTGTCGACCTCGAGGGTTTTGCCGGACGCTTCTACCAGGAGCTTTCGGGCGGCGAGCAGCAGCGCGTCCAGTTGGCGCGCGTGTTGTGCCAGGTCTGGGCGCCGATGCTGGACGGCAAACCGCGCTATCTGTTCCTCGACGAGCCGGTTTCCAGCCTCGACATCAAGCATCAGCTGATCATCATGAACATCGCCCGCGACTTCGCCAGGCGCGGCGGTGGCGTGATCGTCATCCTGCACGACCTCAACCTGACGGCCATGTATGCCGACCGCATCCATGTCATGCATCGCGGACGGCTCGTCGCCGCCGGCGCGCCGCAGGATGTGCTCAGCGACGAGCTGATCGAAAAGGTCTTCGATTGCCGGCTGAAGGTCGGCGTGCTGCCGGCTGGCAACGTGCCGTTCGTGTTGCCGCAATCGGCCGCTTAGCGACAGCCAGAGGATCAGGCGGCCGGAGCGCGCTGCACCAGCATGTCGATGCCAAGCAACTGGCGCACATTAGGGCGCGCCGCCACCAGGTCGGCGATCGTATAGCGCGACAGCACGGCAAAGAAGGCGTTGAGCGCCTCGCGCAGCGCCGAATTCAGCGCGCAGCTGTCGACCAGCGGGCATTCGGCCGCGTCGTTCTCGAAGCACTCGGCCATGGCGAAGCTCTCTTCCGTCACCCGCACGACGTCGAACAGGCTGATCTGCTCGGCGGCGCGGCCAAGCCTGACGCCGCCATTCCTGCCGCGCACCGTCTCGACCAGACCATGCTCGACCAGCGGCTGCAGGATCTTGAACAGGAAAAGCTCCGACACCGAATAGGCGGCTGCGATCTCGGGGATGCGGCTCAGCCGATCGCTGTTGGCGGCGCAATACATCAGGATGCGCATGGCGTAGTTGGTCTGGCGCGTAAGCCGCATTTTGTCCTCACGAAGCAGTAGCTTGGGTTCAATATGGCCTATACCTTGGAACAATTCCAGACTGGCGGCGCATAATAGATGAACAAGTTCGTCAACTTTATGTGCATGACCGCGCGCATTTGTGACCCGGATGGCGTGTCGCGGGCATTTGACCGGGACCGATCCTAAATAAGATCGCGACACCGATCAGGAGCGGCTCGACCCATGTCACCACCAGTCCAGGTTCTTGCCCCGGCTGCCGCCGTTCGCATCGACATCGATGCCGAAGTGAAGCTCTCGGCGCTGAGGCGTACCAAGTTCGCGGCCACCGCGGCGCTGGTGCTCTGCGTCCTCGTCTTTGCTTTGGCCAAGTCGTTCGAGGGCACTTATCCATGGCTTGGGTTTGTCGCCGCCTTCGCCGAGGCGGCGACCATCGGCGGGCTGGCCGACTGGTATGCGGTGGTGGCGCTGTTCAAGCGGCCGCTCGGCCTGCCGATCCCACACACCGCCATCATCCCGGAGAACCAGAACCGTATCGCCGACAATCTCGGCCGCTTCATCGAGGTCAATTTCCTGGCGCCCGAGCCGGTGCGCGAGAAACTGGCCGAGGTCGACTTTTCGGCTTTGGTCGCCGACTGGCTGGCTGATGCCGAGCGCGCCGCCGGCCTGTCGCGCTTCGTCGCCCGTCTGGTGCCGCAGACGCTCACAGCGGTCGAGCAATCCGGCCTGCGCGGTTTCGTCACCAGCCGCATGCTGGAGCAAATCGACAAGGTGCCGCTGGCGCCGCTGGCCGCGGAATTGCTGTCGGCGCTGACCGACGACCGCCGCCACCAGAAACTGTTCGACGAATTCACCAGGGTGATAGGCCGCTTCCTCAACGATGAGGAGGCGCTGGCGACCATGCGCGAGAAGATTCGCGAGGAACTGCCGTCGCTGTTCAACCTGTTTCGCGCCGACGCCTATCTGTTGAAGAAGATCGTCGCGTCCGCCGGTTCTCTGCTCGACGAGGTGCGGGCCGATCCCGATCATCCGATGCGCGCCGAATTCGACCGCTTTGCGCGGACCTTCATCGAGCGGCTGAGGACGTCCAAGCAATATGCCAAGCGCGCCGAGCAGCTGAAGCGCGATTTCCTGGCAAGGCCGGAGGTGAAGTCACTGGCCGGCGACATGTGGGAGAGCCTCAGCCTGTTTATCGAGCAGGATGCCAAGGCGCCGAATTCGATGATCCGCGCCCATCTCGCGGCCATGTTCGTCGAGGTCGGCCGCCACCTGGCCAGCGACGCGCAGATCAGGGCCGACATGAACCAGGGGTTCATCGTGGCGCTGTCTTCCTTCGTCGAAAGCCAGAAGAGCGGCGTGTCGAAATTCATCGCCGACCAGGTCAAGCGCTGGGATCTTGCCCAGCTCAGCCGGCTGATCGAAATGAACATCGGCCGGGACCTGCAATACATCCGCTTCAACGGCATGGTCATCGGCGGACTTGCCGGCATAGCGCTTTATACGGCGGAGCGATTGTTCCTCGTCAATTGACGCGGGCGCGTCATGCTCTATTCTTCCATGAGGGTTAGTATTCGCGGCAGACTGGGGAGCAAACGACTATGGCAAAACAACCGGAATCCGACTCGTTCCTGGACATGTTCAGCAGATTCGGCCGTGACCTGAAGGTGCCGAATGTCGATATAGAAGCGATCCTCAGCCACCATCGCAAGAACCTCGAAGCGCTGGAGAAGTCGGCGAGAGCCGGTGCTGCCGGAGCGACCTCGCTGTTCTCCAGGCAGCGCGAGATGCTGCAGGACACGCTGCGCGAGGTCGCCGACATGGCGCAGAACTACCGGGCGCCGGGCAATCCGCAGGAACTGATGGCCAAGCAGGCGGAGTTCGCGCGGAAATCCTTCGAAACCGCGCTGAAGAATGCCGGCGAGGTGTCCGAACTGGTTCGGAAATCCGGCACCGAATCCGTCGAGATCCTGCGCGAGCGCATCAAGGAAGCGATGGCGGAAATCCGCTCCGGCTACGAGAAGAAATAGTCGCTTCCGTACCAAAGCCGTTTTTCCCTGGTTCGACGATTGCGCTTGAAGCTTGGGATGAAGACCATCGAGGCAGCTGGAAATGTTCAGCCGCAGGCTTTTCGTGCATGGAAATCAATCCTGACGCGGTCTTAGGATGGTGAAGTGGAATCGCTCGAGGCGAATTGACAGAGACTGGCGGTTCGTGGTCCGGAGACAGGTAGAGCGATCGGGAATGCAGGAATGACGGAAACACGGTCGAGGACTCCGCCGACCTTCGAGCAACTGAGGACGATGGCCGGGCAGGAGCTTGGCGTGTCGGAGTGGACGACGGTCGATCAGCACCGCATCGACCAGTTTGCCGAATGCACAGGCGATCATCAATGGATCCATGTCGACCCTGAAAGAGCGAAACGGCAAAGCCCGTTCCGCACCACGATCGCGCATGGCTATCTGACGCTGTCGATCATCGGCGCGCTGGCGCTCGGCATGGGCATCGTGCCCGAAAACACGCAGGCCGCCTTCAATTACGGCTTCGACAAGGTGCGCTTCCTGGCGCCGGTCCGGGTCGGCGCGCGCATCAGGCTGCGCACGACACTCCTGTCGATGGAGGACAAAGGTCCCGGCCAGTATCTGATGAAGGCCGCCAATACGGTCGAGATCGAAGGCGAGCAGAAGCCGGCCTTGACCGCCGAGACGCTGGTGATGCTCTACGAGCGCCGCAAGCGGGCAGGGGCCTGAAGCCCCTACGCCCGTGTCTCGCGTTTGGCGACGGTGCGCCAGGAGAACACTGCGAGGCTGAGCGCGACCAGCGCAAGCACCGTGGCCGCCTGGAAGGTGACCTGCATGCCCCGGGCAGCTGCCGCAGAGCCCAATATCACCTCGTCCGTGCCGCCAGCCGATGCTGCGGCGAAGATGGCGCCCATCAACGATGCACCGGTGATCAGACCAAGATTGCGCGACAGGTTGAGCAGGCCGGAAACGACTCCGCGCTCGCCGGCACCGACACCCATCATCACGGCTGCATTGTTGGACGTCTGGAACAGCGCGTAGCCGATGCAGGCGACGCTGATCGGAACGACATAGCTGACAATGCCGAGTTCCGTCATGGCCAGCGACAGCAGGAAAGTGCCCGTGGCGAGGCCGAGCAGGCCGGCAATCATCATCCTGTGGGCTCCGAAGCGATCGGTAAGGCGTCCGGCCACCAGCGCGGAAAGGGTCGAGACAAGCGGCCCCGTAGACAGCACGAGACCGGCCATTGCGGCATCCAGCCCGAGCCCACGAGACAGATAGAATGGGGCAACGACCAGGGTCGCCATCATCACGGTGGCGACGATGAGGCTCATGCCGAGGCTGGCGCTCAGCTCGAGGTCACGAAAGCTGGCGAGCTGGATCAACGGGCTTTTCACCTTCGCCTGCGCGCCGGCGAACAGAAGGACGCCGATGCCGGCGACAGCCAGCAGGCCGATGTTGAGTGAGCCGAAATTGCCTCTGCCAAGCGTCATGGCCAGCGCGTAGGCGGCCAGCGTTAGGGCCAGCAGGACGGTGCCTATCGCGTCGAATTCGCCTCGATCGGCTTGCGCGGTCTTACTGCGTGCCGGCAAGGCACGCCAGGCGAGAGCGAAGGTCAGGACGCCAAGCGGGACATTGACGAGGAAAATCGCCCGCCAGCCGAAGCCGGCGATCAACAAGCCGCCGAGTGAGGGGCCGAGTGTCGTGCCGATCGCCGACATGGCGCCGAGCAGGCCCATTGCGCTGCCCGTCCTGGCCTTGGTCACCGTTTCCGCGACAAAGGCCAGCGTCAGCGCCATCATCAGCGCCGCGCCAAGTCCCTGCAGAGCCCGCGCGGCAATCAGCAGCCAAAGGGTCGGCGCCAGGCCGCAGAGCACCGAGGCGAGCGTGAACAGCGCGATGCCGCCAAGCAGCAATGGCCGGCGACCGAACATGTCGGCCAGCCGTCCGGCACTGACGATCAATGTGGTGATGGCAAGCAGGTAGGCGAGAACAACCCATTGCACTGACTGGAACGACGCGCCGAACGCCTGTATCAGCGACGGCAGGCCGACGCTGGCGATGCTGGTTCCAAGCGATGACAGCAGCGTGGCGAGCGACAGGCTTACCAGCGCCCAGCCTGCGGATTGCGTCTGTTGCGGCACCGATACGCGCTCGTCCCGATTTTGCTCAGCGATTGCCAAGGCGATCTCCTTTCCATCAGCCCCAGAACCGGAGCTATCGGAGATCTAGCCTTCTGGCTGATATGGCGGAAGGCGCAGCATTTGCACCTTTTTCATGCACAGAACGCCATGTCATGTGTTATGATCCGTCGATGGCATCGCCTGATCTCAATTTGCTCTTCGCTCTCGACATTTTGCTGACCGAGGGCAGCGTGGCGCGGGCCGCCCAGCGGCTGCGCCTCAGCCCCTCGGCGATGAGCCGCACACTGGCGCGCCTGCGCGAGGCAACGGGCGATCCCTTGCTGGTCCGCGCCGGGCGCGGCCTGGTGCCGACGCCGCGGGCACTTGAATTGCGGCAACAGACAGGGCGTGTGGTTCAGGACGCGGAAGCGTTGTTGCGTCCGGCGAGGCTGCTCGACCTTTCACGTCTCGACAGGACGTTTACGCTGCGCACCAATGAAGGCTTCGTCGAGGAGTTCGGGCCGCGGCTTGTCGCCCGCATCGAAGCGGATACGCCCGAGGTTCGGCTGCGTTTTGCGCCAAAGTCCGACAAGGACGTCGCCTCACTGCGCGAAGCGGCTGTTGACCTGGAGATCGGCGTTGCCGGTGAGACCGGGCCCGAGGTGCGTATCCAGGCGCTGTTCCGCGACCGCTTCATCGGTGTGGTGCGGGCCGGCCATCCGCTGAGCCGGGGCGCCATCACACCGGAGCGCTTCGCGGCCGGCCGCCACATCAGTGTTTCGCGGCGTGGCCGCGAAAGGGGGCCGATTGACGAGGCATTGAGCCAACTCGGAATGCAGCGGACTGTGGTGTGCATGGTTTCAGGCTTCTCGGCCGCACTGGCCATGGCGCGTGCTTCCGATCTGATCGCCAGCGTCCCCGAGCGGCATTCGCACGGGGCACGTGCCGGCATGTTCAGCTTTCCCCTGCCGGTCACCACCGTGGAGGTCACCATTTCCATGCTCTGGCATCCGCGCCTCGACGCCGATCCGGCGCAGCGCTGGCTGCGGGATTGCGTTCGGGAGGTTTGCACGTCTTCCCGCTGACTGGTGATCACGACATCAACGCGACATCACCGCTTCGAGCGTGGTGAAAATCCGCTCGTCTCCCGACTGGGCAACGTTGAAGCGCAAGAAACGGCTGGCGGTCTGCGACAGGCTGAACGCATTGCCGGGTGCGAGCACGATGTTGGCGGCCAAAGCACGGCGGGCCACTTCTGTCGCATCCACCCCATCCGGCAGGCTGCACCACAGGGACAGGCCGGCCGGTTGCTCGATCCAGGGCGTGATGCCGATCGCCTTCAGGCGGGCGCTCGTTTCGCCCATGGCGCGCGAAAGCCGCGTCCGCAGCAAGTCCATGTGCTTGCGATAGCTGCCGTCCTTGAGCAGCGTCAGCACCAGTTCGGCCGCGAGCCGGCCGCCGCCGAAGGTTGTGGCGATCTTGAGGTCGGTGAGTTGTTCGATCCAGTCGCGGGGCGCCGCGATGAAGCCGCAGCGCACCGATGCCGAAAGCGTCTTGGAGAAGCTGCCGATATGGACGACACGGCTCAGGCCATCGAACGCCGCAAGGCGCGGGGCAGGCGCGTGCTCGAAATCGGCGAAGATGTCGTCCTCGATGATGGTGAGGTCCGACTGGTCGGCGAGCTTGAGCAGGCGGTGGGCGGTGACAGGCGACAGGATCGCGCCGGTCGGATTGTGGATGGCGGAATTGGTGATGTAGAGGCGCGGCCGGTGCTCGGCCAGCGCTTGGGCGAACAGCTCGATATCCGGCCCCGACGGCGTATAGGGAACGCTGACGACCTTGGCCCGGTGAGCGCGCAACAGGGCATGGAAGTTGAAATAGCAGGGGTCGTCGACCAGCACCGTGTCGCCGGGTTCGAGCAGGAAGCGGCAGAGGAGATCGATGGCCTGCGTGCCCGATTCCGTCAGCATGATCTGTTCTGGAGACGCCTCGATACCGTGCCCGGCCATGCGCCGCGCGAGCAGCTGGCGCAGCGCTGGCAGGCCGAGCGGTGTGCCGTAGTCCGCCAGCGTGACATCGTCGGTCCGCGCCACTGTGCGCAGCGCCCGGCGCAACGCCGCCTGCGGCATCCATGAGGCTGGCAGCCAGCCACAGCCGGGTTTCAGGGTCTCGTCGCCGGCTTCCAGGGACTGGCGCGAGACCCAGAGCGGATCGATGACCCGGTCGAGCCGAGGGCCGATCTCGGCCAGCGACAGTGGCGCCAGCGGTCCGGCGGCGTAGAAGCCCGAACCAGGCCGCGAACGGATCGTGCCTTCGGCGGCTAGGCGCTCATAGGCTTCGACGACGGTCGACTTGGACACCTGCATCGTGCCGGCAAAGGCCCGGATTGACGGCAGCCGCGCCCCAGGCGTCAGGGTGCGCGCGGTGATCCGCTGCCTGATCGCTGCCATGACCGCTTCGACAAGCGTTCCTTCGCTGTCCGCTTTTGGAGCAGGCGTGTCCATCTGTACTTCTCGATGAGCCATAACAGTTTTGCCAAACTGTACCGCATTGTCTCTGGCGGCGCCATAGCCCGAACCGGTACGGAAGGGCAAACGGAGCAGATCATGGACAAGAGTTTGAACGGCTGGGTGAGCGGCTTGATCGGCGTGCTGATCTTCAGTGGCTCGCTGCCGGCGACGCGCGTGGCGGTGATGGACTTCGACCCGACATTCCTGACGTCGGCCAGAGCGGCGATTGCCGGACTGCTTGGTCTGGCATTGCTGCTCCTGTTCCGCCAGAAACGTCCGGAGCGCGCGGATCTGCTGTCGCTGGTGATCGTGGCGTTGGGCGTGGTGGTCGGCTTTCCCTTGCTGACCGCGCTGGCGCTCAAGCACGTAACCTCGGCCCATTCCATCATCTTCGTCGGCCTGCTGCCGCTGGCGACCGCGATCTTCGGCGTGCTGCGCGGTGGCGATCGGCCAAGGCCGGCGTTCTGGCTGTTCTCCTGCCTCGGCAGCGCGCTTGTTGTCGGCTTTGCCCTGAGCCAAGGCGTGTCCGCCTCACCGATCGGCGATCTCCTGATGCTGTCGGCAATCATCGCCTGCGGGCTGGGCTACGCCGAGGGCGCGGCGCTGTCGCGCAAGCTCGGCGGCTGGCAGGTGATCTGCTGGGCGCTGGTGCTGTCGCTGCCGATCATGCTGGTGCTGACATTTGCGACGATGCCGCCATCCTTTGCCGACGTCGGCTCCGGCGCGTGGATTGGCCTCGCCTATGTCTCGCTGTTCAGCATGCTGATCGGCTTCGTCTTCTGGTATCGCGGCCTGGCGCAAGGCGGCATTGCAGCGGTCGGGCAGTTGCAGTTGCTGCAGCCGTTCTTCGGCCTCGCGCTGGCGGCAACGCTGCTGCATGAACAGGTGAGCCCGCTGATGATTGTCGTCACGCTTGGCGTGGTGCTTTGCGTTGTCGGCGCCAAGAAATTCGCCAAGCAGGAAGCGCCGCGACCCGCGACTGTTGGCTGATAGTGCCTGCCGCAGCTAAAACTTCGTCACCACGCCGATGCCGATGCCCTCGAAACCGCCCATCGCCATCAGCGCGGCGGGCGCCTCTTCGAGGCTGATCTTCTTGCCGACCAGCAGTTCGGGCTTGAGCTTGCCGGTGCGGATCATCTCCATCATCGCCGGGTAGCGGTAGGCCTGCATGCCGTGGCTGCCGAGGATCTCGAGCTCGAAGGCAATCACCTTGTCCATCGGCACCTGCGGCCTGGCGTGCTCGGCGAGCATCAGGCCGACCTGCACGTGGCGTCCGCGACGGCGTAGATTGGCGATCGAATTGAACGAGGTCGTCGGGTGGCCGAGCGCGTCCATCGACATATGCGCGCCGCCATTGGTGATCTGCTTGACCGCCTTGACCACATTCGGCGTCTTCGCGGCATTGATCGTCGCCACCGCGCCGATCTTCTTGGCGAAATCCAGCTTCTCGTCGGTGAGGTCGATGGCGATGACATTGGCACCCATCGAACTGGCGATCATGATCGCCGACAGGCCGACGCCGCCGCAGCCATGCACGGCCACCCATTCGCCCGGCGTCACCCGGCCCTGGTCGACGATGGCGCGGAACGAAGTGACAAAGCGGCAGCCGAGGCTGGCGGCGGTGGCGAATTCCATCGAGTCAGGCAAGCGGACGAGGTTGGTGTCGGCATGGTCGATGGCGACATATTCGGCGAATGAGCCCCAGCCAGTGAAACCCGGCTGCGTCTGGTGCTCGCAGACCTGGTGGTTGCCCGAGTTGCATTCGAAACAGCGGCCGCAACCGACGGCAAAGGGCACGGTGACGCGCTCGCCGGCCTTCCAGCGGGTCACCCGCTTGCCGGCGGCGACCACGACGCCGGCCAACTCGTGACCCGGCACGTGCGGCAGGGTGATGCCGTCGTCATGGCCCATCCAGCCGTGCCAGTCGCTGCGGCAGAGTCCGGTCGCCTCGACCTTGATGACGACGCCTTCGGGCGCCGGCTTCGGGTCGGGCACGGTCTGGATCGTCGGCGCCTCGCCGAATTTTTCGAAGACGACGGCTTTCATCGGCAACTCCCCATGCTCTGCCCCGGCATTGTGCTTCT
Organism: Mesorhizobium sp. CNPSo 4689; assembly: GCF_057784325.1. Classification (NCBI taxonomy): domain Bacteria; kingdom Pseudomonadati; phylum Pseudomonadota; class Alphaproteobacteria; order Hyphomicrobiales; family Phyllobacteriaceae; genus Mesorhizobium; species Mesorhizobium sp. CNPSo 4689. The sequence goes on along the minus strand of NZ_JBWLUZ010000021.1, from coordinate 12,887 downwards.
ATTCGGCATCTATCTGATTCTCTGGCGCCGCCTTCTCGAAGGCTGGCAGCGCCATGCAGGCGGTGTGGATGCGCGAGATCACCGGGTAGGGCGTCATGTCGACGCCGAAGCGGGCATTGTTGGTGACCTGGGCGACCAGGCAGATGTCGGCCAGCCCCGGCGTATCGCCGTGACAGAATGTGCCGGTCTCGGGCGACGAAGCCAGAATTTTCTCAAGCGGCTGGAAACCTTCGTTCACCCAGTGCCTGAACCAGTTGACGACATCCTGGTCGCCGGCGCCGAACAGGGTGCGCAGCGAGGTCAGGACACGCAGATTGTTCACCGGATGGATGTCGCAGGCGATCATCTGCGCCAGCATCCTGACGCGCGCCCGGCCGAGAGCATCCTTCGGCAGAAGCGGCGGTTCGGGCTTCGTCTCGTCCAGATATTCGATGATCGCCAGCGACTGTGTAAGAAGGGTGCCGTCGCCCAGGATCAGCGCCGGCACCAGCCCCTGCGGATTAACCGCGAGATAGGCTGGCTCCAGATGCTCGCCATGGCGCAGATGATGCGGCACATAATCATAGGTCAGGCCCTTCATCTCCAGTGCGATCCGCACCCGGTAGGAGGTGGAGGAGCGGTAGTAGTTGTGAAGGACGAGGTCGCTCATCGGATCACGCTGTCGGCTGGCCGATGGTCAGTTCGATCGTGCCTATCCTGTCGACGCCACTCAGAGCCTGCGACGGCCACCGAAGGGGTTGCGGGCAAGGGGAGGACGAATTCTGTCATGCACGGTCTCTGCAAAGCCATGGTTTTGTTCGCCGGCACATTCGACCGATTTGGACGGCCGGGCAAGCGCTGGTCAAATATGGAGATGTACTATCTTGCAATAATCTGGCCATGGTCGCGGGATTATCCTATTCTGAGCGAAGTGAAGCGACCTCACCATGACCGCAGTCAACGATCGCGCCCGGTTTCTGATCATCGACGACCATCCGCTGTTTCGCGAGGCGCTGCATAGCGCCGTGCAGATGGCCTATCCGGATGTCGACACGGTCGAGGCGCGCTCGATCGCCGAGGCGCTCGATCTGCTGGCCGGCACAAAACTGTTCGACCTTGCGCTGCTCGACCTCAGCATGCCCGACGTACATGGCTTCGACGGACTGCTGCAGCTCAGGACCCGCCATCCGCGCCTGCCGGTGGTCATCGTCTCTGGCTATGAAGAGCCCAGGATCATTTCCGAGGCACTGTCTTATGGGGCTGCCGGTTTCATCCCGAAATCGGCGCGCAAGAGCGATCTCGCCGTCGCCATCCGTTCGGTGATGGATGGCGCGATTTATGTGCCCGAAACCTATGAGGGCCAGCCGCCGGACGCCGACAGCGCCGACCGCGCCGACATGCTGCAGCGCCTGTCCAGGTTGACGCCGCAGCAGTTGAGGGTGCTGCAGATGCTGCGCCAGGGCATGCTCAACAAACAGATCGCCTATGAACTGCAGGTCGGCGAGACCACGGTCAAGGCGCATGTCTCGGAGATATTGCGCAAGCTCAATGTCTACAGCCGCACGCAAGCCGTGATCGAGGTTTCGAAGCTGGACAATGCGGAGCTGTTTCGGGATCAGGCTGGGTTTTGAGCCTTTTACCCTCCCCATCGAGGGGAGGGCATGGAGCTAAGCCAGCAGATGCGCCAGAAGCGCGCGCAGTTGCGCGGGCTTCAGCGGCTTGCGCATCAGCTCGATTCCATCGGCGCGGGCGGCCTTGGCGACAATTTCTGAAGCGTCGGCGGTGACGATCAGGGCCGGAACCGGGCGGCCGAGATAGTCGCGGACCTCGGCGATAGTGGTGGTGCCGAGGTCGCCGCCGTCGAGATGCTGGTCGGCTATGACGATGTCCGGAACCCAGTCGGTATCGCCGAGCATGTCGAGCGCATCGTCGGTCGAGGTCGCCGCACGCACCACGCATTGCCAGCGCTCGAGCAGGGATGTCATCGCCTGCAGCACGTCGGCGTCGTTCTCGACCAGCAGCACCTTGGTGCCGAACAGGCCGTAGCCGCGCGGCCGTTCCATGTCGGCAGCGCCGGCGATGGCGTCGGCCGAAGCACCAATGCCGACCGGCACATCGATGTGGAAAATCGTGCCGCGCCCGACCTTCGACGAAAACGTCACGGGATGGCCAAGGGCGGCCGCCATGCGGCGCACGATGGCGAGGCCTAGTCCCAGCCCGCCGCCGGACAGGCCGGTATCGGCGAGCGCGGTGCCGCCGCGGTGGAATTCCTCGAACACCGCCTCGCGCTGGTCGTCGGGGATGCCGCAGCCGGTGTCGGCGACGTCGATGCGGATGGTGTCGCCGCGATGCCTGGTGCCGACCAGCACGCCGCCGGAGCGGGTGTAGCGTAGCGCATTGGACAGGATGTTCTGCAGGATGCGCCGCAGCAGCGTGCGGTCGGAACGCACGACGGCGTTGACCGGCCGGAATTTCAGCGTCAGCCCCTTCATCTCGGCGACGGGGAGGAAATCCGAGCGCAGCGAGGAGAACAGCGTCTCCAGGCTGACATCGCCGATGTCGGGCTGCACGACGCCGGCGTCGAGCTTGGAAATGTCGAGCAGCGTGCGAAGCAAGTCTTCCATCGTTTCCAGCGAGCGCTCGACCTGGCGCACCAGCTTCTTGCCTTCGTCGCTGGTCTGCAGTTCGGCAAGGGCCGAGACGGAGAGGTGGGCGGCGTTCAGCGGCTGCAGCACGTCGTGGCTGGCGGCGGCCAGGAACCTGGTCTTGGACAGGTTCGCCAGCTCGGCGGTTTCCTTGGCGGCGCTGAGGTCGATGTTCGACTGTTCAAGCCGGCGCAAGGTGGAATGCAGTTCCTCGGTGCGCGTGCGCACCCGGTTCTCCAGCGAAATCGCGGTCTGGAACAGCGAGAAGGCATTGCCTTGCTGGTCCATCGAGCGCTCGACGCGGCTGACAAGGGCCGCGTTGATCTTCTTCAGCTTCTCCAGGTCGTTGATGTCTCTCAGCGGCATGGAGAAAGGATCCTATTCCGCCGCCTGGCGCTCGCCGAAGGCGATGCCGGTAAAGGTCTGGTTGAGATGCATCGATCGGTACTGTTCGCCATAGGTGCCGAAGCCGATGACGTTGTTGACCCGGTAGAGCTCCGAAATGTCGCGAAAGACCTGGCGGTTGCGGGCGTCGAGCCTTCGCAGCACGCAGTCGAAGCCGAGGATCATGTCGATGCCGCCCAGCTTTTCCTCGACGTCCTTGAGGGCGGCGCGCGTCGCTTCCACCATGTTCTTCGGCTGGGCAATGGAGAGCACGACGCCGTCGTCGATGGCGCAGAAGAACGACAGCGAGCCGTCGGCATGCATTCTCTGAATCGAACGGCAATAATATTCGCCGCCGACCTTCACCACCACCGGATGCGAGGCGAAGCTGAGCGGCGTCAGCGTCTGCGGGATGATGCCGACCGAAGCGGCATATTCCTCTGCGGCGTTGGTGGCGTTGAATTCGCGCACGATGCGGTGATCGGGATCGGACGCGGTCACCACCAGCTTCTCGTCGGTGGGGATGAAATTATCGGTCTTGAAGACGTGGAACGGAATTTCCGTGGTGATCAGCATGATGATGGCGCTGTCGGAGGCGACCTTGCCATTGGAGATCAGCCGCGTCGTCTCGAACTTCAGATCGTCGCCGGCCGAGCCGCCGATCAGCGGAATGTCGTCCAGCCCCCAATGGATGGCCGAGGTCACCGCTTCCTCGGCATAGGACAGCCCATCGATCAAGCACAGCGCGAAGGTGCCCTTGGCCAGTTCGTGTCCGACGCGGCCGCGCAGCAGGCGCCTGAGGGCGGCGACTTCGCCGGTGATCCTGTCCATGCCCGACGAGGAAAGGTTGTCGACCATGATGCTGACCGTCGAAAACGACGCCGAAGGCAGCAGCAAGGCAAGGATGTGACCTTCCTCCAGACCCTGCGGCGTGATCTCGCCGGCGGTCGAACAGCCGGCATAGGCAAGCGACGGCGCGTGCGCCTTCAGCGCCTGGGACAGGGCTGTCGCGTCGACCAGGCTCTGGGAGAAGAACAGCAGCGCGAAGCCGGCGTCGATGGCTGCCGCTTCCGCCGCGATGGCCTGGGCGAAAACATTGGCGTCGGGCTCATCCGTGGTGAGCGCCGAGAGGCCGCATGCGTAGCGCGTGCTCGAACTGGCCAGCTGCCTTCCTCCTGCGGGTCCTCCAACGCTTGTTCTTGTGCGTGTCCGGCACGCGGGCGTTGCAGGGCATTGTTGTCTTCGGGGGTCGCTTTGGCAATGGGCCGGCCCCGTCAGGCGTGACCGAAAGTACAATATGCGCCGTTTCGGACGAACTGCATTCTCGCGTCGTGGAGGGCGCAAGGCACTTTTTCCCGTGCTTTGTGCGGTATAGGAATAGGCCGATAGCCACTGCGTCCGGGCAACACCGGCGCCGGGACGACCAAGGTAAATTACCCAGGGAGGTTTCATGTCGGACGTATCGTTGATGGTGAACGGCAAGCGGGTCAGCGGCACAGCCGAAGACCGGACGCTGCTGGTTCATTTCTTGCGGGAAAATCTCGGCCTCACCGGGACACATGTCGGCTGCGACACCTCGCAATGCGGTGCCTGCGTCGTGCATGTCGACGGCAAGGCGGTGAAATCCTGCTCGATGCTCGCGGTGCAGGCCAACGGGTCGAGCGTCGTGACGATCGAAGGGTTGGCGAACGGCGCCGACCTCCATCCGGTGCAGGCTGCGTTCAAGGAACATCACGGCCTGCAATGCGGCTTCTGCACGCCCGGCATGATCATGACCGCGACCGACATGATCGCGCGCCATCCGGAAGGCCTCGACGAGGCGACCGTGCGCGCCGAACTGGAAGGCAATATCTGCCGCTGCACCGGCTACCACAACATCGTCAAGGCGATCCTCGCCGCATCGAAGACGATGGCCAAGGGAGTCAAGGGCAAGGCCAGGCAAGCTGCATAGGCATAAGGGAGTAGCGAATAGTGAGTAGCGAGTAGTCGGTGTCCGTCTGGCCGAGTTGCAACTCACCACCATTCACTACTCACTATTTGCTACTCTCTATTCGCTATTTCGGGAGGAATTTCTGCGATGGGCATTGAAGGTGTTGGCGCTCGGGTCGCGCGCAAGGAAGACAAGAGGTTCATCACCGGCGCCGGCCGCTATGTCGACGATATGGTGGTTCCCGGCATGAAGCATGCGGCCTTCGTGCGCAGCCCGCACGCGCATGCGCAGATCAAGAAGATCGACGTCAAGAAGGCCCAAGCCATGCCCGGCGTTATCGGCGTGCTGACCGGCAAGGAGCTCAAGGCCGACGGCATCGGCAATCTCATCTGCGGCTGGATGATCCATTCCAAGGACGGCTCGCCGATGAAGATGGGCGCCTGGTCGCCGCTCGCCGTCGACAAGGTCCGCTATGTCGGCGATGCGGTCGTCATCGTGGTCGCGGAAACCAAGGGCCAGGCGCGCGATGCGGCCGAAGCGGTCGAGATCACCTACAAGGAACTGAAAGCCGTCGTCGATGCGACAAAGGCGCTCGAAAAAGGCGCGCCGCAGCTCCACCCGGAGGCCGAGAACAATCTGATCTTCGACTGGGAGATCGGCGACGCCAAGGCCACCGACGCGGCGATCAAGGCTGCCGCCCACGTTACCCGCATGAAGATCGTCAACAACCGGCTGGTGCCCAACGCCATGGAGCCTCGCGCCGCCCTTGGCCATTACGACAAGGCCGAGGACCACTATACCTGCTGGACGACGTCGCAGAACCCGCATGTCGCGCGGTTGGTGATGAGCGCTTTCTACAACATCGCGCCGGAAAACAAATTGCGCGTCATTGCGCCCGATGTCGGCGGCGGCTTCGGTTCCAAGATCTACATCTATCCGGAAGAGATCGTCTGCCTGTGGGCTTCGAAGAAGACCGGCGTGCCCGTCAAATGGGTCGCCGACCGCACCGAAAGTTTTCTGTCGGACGCGCATGGCCGCGACCATGTCTCGACGGTGGAGATGGCCTTCGACAAAAACAACCGGATAACCGGTCTGAAAGTCGACACCATCGCCAATCTCGGCGCCTACATGTCGCTGTTCTCGTCCTGCGTGCCGACCTATCTCTATGCGACGCTGCTGTCGGGCCAGTACGACATCCCGGCAATCCACGCCAATGTGCGCACGGTCTACACGAACACCGCGCCCGTTGACGCCTATCGCGGGGCAGGGCGGCCGGAAGCCACTTATCTGCTCGAGCGCACCATGGAGGCGGCGGCGCGCGAACTTCGCGTGTCGCCGGCGGAACTGCGGCGCACGAACTTCATTACCTCCTTCCCGCACCAGACACCGGTGATCATGAATTACGACGCCGGCGACTATGCCGCCTCGCTCGACGCAGCTACGAAGGCGTCCGACTATGCCGGCTTTGCCAAGCGCAAGGCAGCCGCCGCCAAGAAGGGGCTGCTGCGCGGCATCGGCATGAGCTGCTACATCGAGGCCTGCGGCATCGCGCCGTCGGCGGCGGTCGGCTCGCTCGGCGCCGGTGTCGGCCTTTGGGAATCGGCCGAGGTGCGGGTCAACGCCGTCGGCACGATCGAGGTGCTGACCGGTTCGCACAGCCACGGCCAGGGCCACGAGACGACCTTTGCGCAACTGGTCAATGAGCGCTTTGGCGTGCCGATCGACAGCGTTTCGATCGTCCATGGCGACACCGACAAGGTGCAGATGGGCATGGGCACCTATGGCTCACGCTCGGGCGCCGTCGGCATGTCGGCCATCGCCAAGGCGTTGGACAAGGTCGAGGCCAAGGCCAAGAAGATCGCCGCCCATTTGCTCGAAGCCGACGAGGGCGACATCGTCATCGAGAACGGGGCGCTGAAGGTAGCCGGCACCGACAAGAACATACCGTGGTTCCAGATGGCGCTCGCCGCCTACACCGCCCATAATCTGCCAAGCGGCATGGAGCCGGGGCTGAAGGAGACGGCGTTCTACGATCCGGCGAATTTCACTTTCCCGGCAGGCTGCTACATCTGCGAGGTCGAGATCGATCCGGAAACCGGGACGACCGAGATCGTCCAGTTCGTCGCGGCGGACGATTTCGGCAACATCATCAACCCGATGATCGTCGAGGGTCAGGTGCATGGCGGCATCGCCCAGGGCATCGGCCAGGCCTTGCTGGAAGGCGCGCATTATGACGCCGGCGGACAATTGCTGACGGCGAGCTACATGGACTACACCATGCCGCGCGCCGGCGACCTGCCGTCGTTCAAGGTCTCGACTTCGAACACGCCGTGCCCGAGCAATCCGCTCGGCATCAAGGGCTGCGGCGAGGCGGGCGCCATCGGATCGCCGCCGGCGGTCATCAACGCCATCACCGACGCCATCGGCATCACCGACATTGCCATGCCGGCATCGCCGTCCACGGTCTGGGCAGCGATCCGCGCGACGACGAAGCACTGAGGAGGAACAGCCATGTATTCGGTCAATTACCACCGCGCCACCTCGGTCGCCGACGCCGCCAAGCTGGTCAAGAGCGGCGATGCCAAGCTGTTATCGGGCGGCATGACGCTGATCCCGGCGATGAAGACGCGGCTCGCCGCACCCTCCGATCTCGTCGACTTGTCGCGGATCAAGGAGCTGCAAGGCGTCAAGGTGTCGGGCAAGACCGTCACCATCGGTGCCGCCACGACGCATTACGACGTCGCCAGCGATGAGAAGCTGATGAAGGTGTGCCCGGCGCTCGCCCACATGGCTTCGCTGATCGGCGACCCGGCGGTGCGCTACAAGGGCACGATCGGCGGCTCGGTCGCCAACAATGATCCGGCCGCCGACTATCCGGCGGCATTGCTGGCATTGGGCGCAACCATCATCACCAACAAGCGCGAGATATCAGCCGGCAAATTCTTCACGGGCCTGTTCGAGACGGCGCTGAAGGACGGCGAGATCATCACCGCGGTGAGCTTCACCGCGCCGGCCAAGGCTGCGTACGAAAAATTCCGCAACCCCGCCTCGCGCTACGCGATCGTCGGCGTGTTCGTGGCCAAGGGCAAGGACGGCGTCAGCGTGGCCGTCACCGGCGCCGGTGACGACGGCGTCTTCCGTTCGAAGGAGATCGAGGCGGCGCTGGCGAAGAATTTTTCGGCCGCGGCGCTCGATGGCGTGAAAGTGCCGGCGAAGAATTTGATGAGCGACCTCCATGCCTCGGCTGAATACCGCGCCAATCTGGTGGCGGTGATGGCCAAGCGCGCGGTGGCCGCTGCCAACGCCTGATCACTTGCGATCTCATGGCATGAAAAAGGGGCCTTCACGGCCCCTTTTTCATCGGTTTTCGACTCGCCATCATGCGTGAATGGCGGGGCTGCGGTATTTGTTTTTACGCAATTCCGGACGGAAAACCGCTGCGCACTTTTCCTGGAATTGCTCCAGGGTGCTACAGGGCGTGATCGTGCCGCCATGCCCGCTTCTGCGCCAGATAGCGGCGCAGGCCGGCTTCGCCGCGCGGTGTCGTCCAGCGATGATTCCAGGCAAAGGCGGGCCGCAGCAGCGGCGCGAGGAATTTCAGGATCGGCCTCAGCACCGTGACCTGCCAGGTTAGCTTGACATGGGTGCCCGAACCCGATGGCGACAGCTCGGCGCGCCACAGCCCGTCGAAGTCACCGATCGTCTTGACCGCGACGAGTTTGCCGGGATCCATTTCGACCGCCTCGATGATGAAGTTCAACTCATAGGGCAGGGCGCCACGCGCCCGGGCTCGTGCCCGCGAGCCGACGACGCCCTTGCCCTTGCTGTCGAGCGGCACGACCTCCTTGTAGACGTCGCCCCACCAGAGCGGCAGCAGTTCGGCATCGGAGAGCACGTCCCACACCTCCTGCGGTGTGGCCTCGGGAATGTCCCAGTTCTCGTCGAAGCGGAAGACGTTGCTTGCCATGACAGGGGGCTCCGGCCGCGGAAGCACTCATATTAGCTGCTGCTTCTTTATGTGGCCAGCGCCTGCCCGGGCTCAGGTCGGGATATGCCTGGCATAGTAGCGCACGGCCTTCTGGCCGCCATGGATCACCGCATCGCCGACCTCGGCAAAGCCGAGCGCGGCGTGGAAGGCATCCGAGGCCGGATTCGGCGGCTCGGCATTCACCTCGCAGGTGACGACGGTCTGCCCGGCGCGCGAAACATGATCGAACAGATCCTCGTAGAGCCGGCGGGCGTGGCCGCGGCCGCGCGCTTGCGCGGCCACGACGACCCGATCGACATAGACGAAGCGCGCATAGCGCTCGCGGAACCAGAGGAAGTTCGGGCTGTCGTAGTTTGCATGCTGGTCGAAGGTCATGATGAAGGCTTCGAGCGCGCCGATGCGGCGCGCGTAGAACGCCTCGCCAATCAGGAAAGACAGCCGCTCGGGCTCGCCATGACAATTCGGCGGCATGCGCGTTGTTGAGCGCCAGGATGGCAGCTTCATCCTCGAGCAAGACCCGGTCTATCGGCAAAGCTGCGCTCATGGTCTGGCAGCCGCGATGGTCGCCGCCAACAGCGCCTCATCGGTGATGGTGGTGCGGTATTCGCGGTCGAGGTCGGTGCCGCCCATGCCGACATGCGGATTGCGGTAGGCCATTACGCTCGGCACGTCGGTGAGCGCGGCGAAATGCATTTCGCTCAGCCCGGTTTTTCCAAACACCTCGGCGATGTTGTCGGGGGCGAGCCCGCCACAGCCGAGGATGATGATGCGGTCGCCGGCCTGCCGGACAAGGTCGGCCAGCAGATCGGCTCCCTCCAGCGCCGTGTCGCGCTGGCCGCTGGTCAGCACGCGGCCGACCTTGCAGCGGATCAGGGCTTCAAGCGCCTCGACCGGATCGCGCGTCATGTCGAAGGCGCGGTGGCAGGTGACATTGAGCGAGCCGGCCGCCTGCACCAGCCCGCTCATGCGCTGTTCGTCGATGCTGCCGTCCGCGTTGAGGCAGCCGACGACGACACCGGCGGCGCCGAGATCGCGGAGCGCGCTGACATCGGCCAGCATCGAACGGTATTCGGTCTCGCTGTAGAGAAAGTCACCGCCGCGCGGCCGCACGATGACGTGGAACGGAACGGTCGCAAGCTCCAGTGCCGCGCGCACGGTGCCGAGGCTCGGCGTGATGCCGCCTTCGACCAGGCTGGCGCAGAGTTCGACCCGGTCGGCGCCGGCAGCTTGCGCTGCGAGCAGGCCATCAATGCCTTCGACGCAAAGTTCGATCAGGGGCAGGCGAGCATTTCTGGCCAAGAGGACGATCCGTTCATGATTGCAGACGGCCAGCCCTAGCATCGGGCCTGCCGTCGTTAAAGCAGCAATGATCGGTCCACACGCGACAGTGGGGCGCCTATTCAGGACCAGACGCCGCTTGACATTTCCATAACCGACGAGTTATGGATAATCCATAGCCAGTTGGTTATTGATTTCGCGGCCGACGACAGCCCTGCCGAAACCGATTTGAAGGAGACCAATCATGCAAGCACGACTGAAAAACCCGGTGATGCTCATTCCCGGCGCCTTGCAGGCGCTGCTGGCGCTGGACAAGTCGACCGAAGCTGCCGATGTGCCTTATGTGACGCGCAAGCTCCTGCACCTGCGTGCCAGCCAGATCAACAGCTGCAGCGTCTGCGTCGACATGCATGCGCGCGAACTGAAGAAGGCCGGTGAAAAGGACGAACGCATCTTCGCCGTCTCCGCCTGGCGAGAAACGCCTTATTTCAACGATGCCGAACGCGCCGCCCTTGCGCTGACTGAGGCCACGACCCGGTTGAGCGACCGCTCCGATGCGGTGCCCGACGATGTATGGGACGAGGCCGCCCGGCACTATGACGAGAAAGGGCTGGCCGCGCTGGCGGTCCAGATCGCGCTCATCAATGCGTTCAACCGCCTCAACGCCGCCACCAGACAGCCGGTCGGTGCCTGGGGCTGAACGTGGCTACTGGCGCAGCACCGTGTTCTTGGCGCCTTGCTCGACCTGGTCGATGACCAAAAGCTTGACCGGGCCGTCGCCGACATTGGTGGCCTGGTGCCACTGGCCGATCATCTCGATGATGAAATCGCCCGTCTTGTAGGTGTTGCTCTTGCCGGTCTCGACATTCGTCACTTGAAGCGTTCCCGCCTGCACATAGGCGTAGCGGGGAAACGGATGCTTGTGCACCGGCAAGGTCGCGCCCACCGCAATGTCGAAGGTCGAAACCAGGACCTGGACGTTTTTCTGCGGCAGCGTGATCGGCTGGCCCGAGGCCGTCTCGGTGCGATCGGCAAGCGGCGTCACGACGACCGGCGTGCCGCTGCTGTCCAGCGCCGCGGCGGTGTCTGCGCAGAGCGCGGCGCAAGGCAGCAGCGCCGATGCCAGGATGTTTCGCATGGTTCCTCCCAAAGACACGGTTGCACCATCGCCCGGCGGGCATGCGCGTGCAAGCGCCTCTCGCAGGCAGAACCGAACAGGACTTGGGTCGCAAAGCCACCGTCGGGGGATACGGAATCTGAAATCGGTCCGATCGATCGATCGCCGCTTTTCGAGGATGGCCGGCGCCGCAGGGGGCGGGGAGATTGGGGTTGCCTGGGAGCGCCGGCCACGCGGCGTCAAGTCCGCCGCTGAGCCAAGCATAGCAAAGTCCGCCGGATTGATTATTGCGCGATCGCGTAAGCCGGCCCTTCGGCCCTTGCGTAGCGCCACGGGGTGTCGCTCAAATCATTGCCCCGTTTTGCCTGCCCAGCGCCTCAGGCCTCAATCGCTTCGCCCGTGCCCGGTATTGTCGCTCATGGCATTGATGTGCGGCGTTACTCCTTGGGAGGAGGGGCGCTCAATCGCCGGTAGGGGACGCCGTCGAAGACTGCCGTCACGAAGTCGGTGACCGACATCTTGCGTTTGCGGCCGTCGCTGCATTTGTAGACCGGCCAACCGTCATCGCTGCATTCGCTGGCGGAGCAGATGCGGGCAAGGCAATTTCCGGTCGTCAGCCGGAAGCCGCCCGTGCCGGCAAAACCCTGCAACAGGCTGCCGTCCGCCGCCCGCCACGTTCGCGCACGGAATTCCGCGCGCAGGAGCCTTGGCTCAAGCGGGACCGCAAGGTCGCTTTCGTCGCCACGCGCGGTCAGATTGAGACGATTGCGCGCCATTCCCGTCATGTAGGCGGTCACCAGGTCCGATTCGCCTGAATAGGCTCGCGCCATATCGGAGCGGTCGAGCAGGTGAGACACCCGCGCGTCTGCCGCGACCGGCATTGCCGCGTCATTGGCGCGACCATCGGAGATGAAGGCGTGAGCAGCCAAGAGAGCCAGGGCGTGCCCTGCAAACCGATACCTCACCATGGTCCAATGCCCCCATTGCATCCATTTGACATGGATTTAGGGCAATAGTTGCAGGAAACCGCCAGGAATCAAGGATTGCTTGTTTTCGGCTGGGCAAGCGCACTATGCGTGGGACCATGGCGCTGCAATGCATGGCGCTGGCGCGCGTCTACCACGAGCACGGGCAGGCCGCATAGGCCACAGCCAGCCACAGCCGGGCGCCAAGACGCGCGAGGCGCATCTCCGCTGCAGGACAGCGGCCAACAAGAACGCGCGCTGGCGGCGGCACGGATATTCCGACCTCCTTTTTTCCGCGTTGAACCCGCTGACCCGAATTGTCTATCCGCGCTAGCTCAAGCGGCCGATTTGGGGGCGATCTACATCGGCTACTATTGATCTGTCGCTTGACGCTGGGGTCAATTGGGTGGGCACGTACGTCAGGCCGGTGTGCGGTTGGAGTTACGGAAGTCGCAACGTCTTTGAAGGTCCGTCCCCGGCCGCACTCTTGCGACGCCCGGCCCCGGCATTTCATCGCTCAGTCACCTATTTGGTTGTGCTGCCACTGCACCCTGCGAAGGCAGCTCAAGGCAGCGGGGACCAACCCCAAGCCCCCCACCCC